>CALTNV010000001.1 GCA_943845485.1 uncultured Flavobacteriales bacterium
CCTTTTTTGTGAATTTTCCATGCTGCTGTAGTATTAGACCCCATAGCATTAGTAGATAAGAAATAAACATTTCCATATCCTCCTGAACCTATAACAACTGCGTGAGCTGAATGACGTTCAATTTCTCCTGTTACTAAATTACGAGCAATAATACCTCTTGCTTTACCATCAACAACAACTACATCCAACATTTCATGACGATTGAACATTTCAATTTTACCACGTGCAATTTGACGGTTCATTGCTGAATATGCTCCTAATAAAAGTTGCTGACCTGTTTGCCCTTTTGCATAAAAAGTTCTAGAAACTAAAACCCCTCCAAAAGAACGATTATCAAGTAATCCTCCATAATCTCTTGCAAAAGGAACCCCTTGAGCGACACATTGATCAATAATATTTGCTGAAACTTCAGCTAATCTGTAAACATTTGCTTCACGAGATCTATAATCACCTCCTTTTACAGTATCATAAAATAAACGGTAATTTGAATCGCCATCACCTTGATAGTTTTTTGCTGCATTAATTCCACCTTGTGCTGCAATGGAATGGGCACGTCTAGGTGAATCTTGGTAACAAAAAGCTTTAACATTGTATCCTAACTCTGCTAAAGTAGCTGCTGCAGAACCACCTGCTAAACCAGTACCAACAACGATTACATCAATCAATCTTTTGTTAGCTGGATTAACTAAATTAATATTGTTTTTATAATTTGTCCATTTATCTTTAATTGGACCTTTTGGTATTTTTGAATCTAAAACTGCCATTATTTAATAATATTAATTTTGATTAAAGAATGAAATGAATATAAAGAGGGATTACAGCAAATGATAGTGCTACTACAATAGCAAAAAGCTGCCCTACTTTTTTAATCATTGGATTATACGTTGGATGACTTAATCCAAGTGATTGGAAAGCCGATTGAACTCCATGTAATAAATGCAACATTAAACCTAGCATCGCTACAGCATAAAGTAATGCAGCTACGATACCTAATGAATTAACTTCAAAAGCTGTATTTACAGGAGTCTTACCAAAAAATGCTAAGACGATAGAATGTAAATCTTTATTCCCATTAGAATCTAACATATTAGCTTCTAAAAGAGAAGCATCAAAATGCATTACAGCCCAAAAATTAGCCATATGAGAAACGATGAAAATTAATAAAACAGAACCTAATAATGCCATGTTTCTTGATGTCCAATTTGCATTAGCGCTTTGCTTTTCATAAGCATATTTTACAGGTCTTGCTGCTCTATTTTGGATGGTTAGCATGATACCATCTATAGCATGAAATAAAATAGAAATATAAGTGACATAAGACAAAACCTTAACCAAAGGGTTTGTTGTCATGAATTTAGCATATTCATTAAATTGAAGCTGACCTGCTTCTCCACTAATAAATAGTTGAAAATTACCTGCTAAATGTCCTATTAAAAAAACACATAGAAACAAGCCTGTAGCTGCCATCCAATACTTTTTTGCTAAGGATGATTTTAAAATAGCTGAATTACTCATAAAATTATTTTTAATTTTTAATTTAAATACATTTACAAAATTACGATTGATTATCTCTTATAAAAACCCTTTAGGTTATTTAGAAACAATCTATTTTAAAATAGCTTTGATACCGGGAAGTTCGATTCCCTCCATATATTCTAATAACGCTCCTCCACCAGTACTGACATAGGAAACTTTATCTTTAGCGTTAAACTTATTAACTGCAGCAACTGAATCACCACCACCAACTAAAGAATAAGCCCCATTAGATGTAGACTCAACAACAGATTGCGTAATATACTCTGTACCTTTAGAAAACTTATCCATTTCAAAAACACCCATAGGACCATTCCAAAGAATCGTTTTAGAATTTAACAACACTTTGTTGTTTTCTTGAATAGCATGATCAGCTATATCTAACCCCATCCATCCCTCTGGTATTGATTTAGTTTGAGAAACTTTAACATTTGCATCGTTTGAAAAGGCATCTGCAATCACAGAATCTTTAGGAACAATTACATTTACGTTAAAATATTTAGCTTTAGAGACAACATCTTTTGCAACAGATAAAAAATCATCTTCAACTAAAGAATCTCCAACACTACCACCATCAGCCTTAGCAAAAGTATAAGCCATTCCTCCACCTATAATTAAATTATCAATTTTTGGAAGTAATTTTTCAATAATAGTTATTTTTGATGAAACTTTAGCACCTCCTATAATCGCTGTAAAAGGTTTTTCAGCAGAATTAAGCACTTTTTCAACACTAGTAATTTCTTTAGCCATTAATAAACCAAAACATTTTTGGCTAACATAATCTGCAATGATTGCTGTTGAAGCGTGAGCTCTATGCGCAGTTCCAAATGCATCATTTACATAAACATCTCCATTTAAAGATAATTCTTTTGCAAACTCTTGGTCACCAGCAGTTTCTTCTTTATAAAATCGTAAGTTTTCTAAGAGTAATACTTCTCCAGGTTTCAATTTTTTGGATGCTAAAACAACATTATCTCCAATAGAATCATCAATAAACTTTACTTCTTGTCCTAATTCTAGTTCAAGAGTTTTTAAAATATGTTTTAATGAAAATTTATCTTCAGGGCCATTTTTAGGCCGACCTAAATGAGACATTAAGACAACACTCCCACCCTTATCAATAATTGATTTAATAGTTGGAATTGCCGCTAAAATTCTAGTAGAATCGGTTACCTCTAATTTATCGTTAAAAGGAACATTAAAATCGACTCTTACAAGCGCTCTTTTATTAGTAAAATTGACACTTTCAATCGTAGGTATAGTTTTCATTAAATTAATTATTTGATATGTATTTTTTTAAAATATTAATTGATAAACTAGTGTTTTCAATATACGACATATGACCAACACCTTCCATTATTTCGTATGTTAAATCATCTAAACCAAAATGATTTTGTAGTTTAACAAGTGGCATAATAGGATCATTGTCTCCTGCTAATAAAACAACATTAGAGTTGATAAGTGGTAATATATTTGAAAAATCTCTCCTTTCACGCATTCCTAATAATGCAGCGCAAACTCCCTTTTCTGGAGTATTTAAAGCAATAGATATTAAATCTGCAATTTCATTCGCCTTAGATATTTTTGATTGGGAACTAAATAGATTAGGAATAGCATTTTTAATGAAAAGATGGTGATTAAACTCTACTGCTTTAACAGCTCTTAACCTATCTTCTTTTTTGAGTTCAGAATCTGAAAAAAGGGAAGAATGATATAGTATTAATTCTTTAATTTTACCAGAGAAAATTTGTGATAATTCTAATGCAACATATCCTCCCATAGAGTGGCCTATAATAGAAACAGTATCAACCCCCTCTAAAGTCAGTACTCCGTTAACAATCATAGCCATATCCATCATAGAAGTATTCTCAGAAAAAACGCTAGATTTACCATGTCCTGGTAAATCTAGCGTAATGATATTATACTCTAAAAATTCTGAGATTATACAATCCCACATTGATGAGTCTTCAAGAAAACCATGTAAAAAAACTAATGTTTGTTTACTGGCTTTGTTCTTAGATTGAAAAATATTATAATAAAAAGAGTAATCTTTAAACTTTAATTTCCTAAGCATTATTTATGATTCATTAAATCCTCAATCTCTTCCACTTCAATTGGTATATTTCTCATCAGGTTAAAAGGTTCACCAGATCCTTGAACAACAAGATCATCCTCTAAGCGTATTCCTAGATTTTCTTTAGGAATATAAATACCAGGTTCACAAGTAAATACCATACCTGGTTTAATTTTTTGAGTCCATAAACCAACATCATGAGTATCAAGACCAATAAAATGAGAAGTTCCGTGCATAAAATATTTTTTATAGGCTGGCCAATTAGGATCCTGATTTTTTACATCAGTTTTATCTATTAAACCCAAATCTAATAATTCCTTTTCCATATAACCACCAACTTCTTTATGATAGTCTTGAAGATAAACACCTGGAATTAATAGTTTCTGAGCTTTATTTTTAACATTTAAAACAGCATTATATACATCTTTTTGTCTTTCGGAGAATCGTCCGTTCACAGGAATACATCTAGTCATATCAGAAGCATAATTTGCATATTCAGCTGCCCAATCCATTAAAATAACATCTCCATCTCTACATTCCTTATTATTTTCTATATAATGAAGAACGCAAGCGTTAGATCCAGATGCAATAATGGGAGTATATGCAAACCCTTTAGATCTATTTTTTATAAAGTCATGAATGATTTCAGCTTCAATCTCATATTCTGTAACACCTGGTTTCACAAACGACAATACTCTTCTAAATGCTGATTCAGTAATATCACAAGCTTTTTGCATTAATTCAATTTCAATGGAGTGTTTAACTGAACGAATTTGATGCATAATAGGAGCACTCTTTCTAACTTGATGAGCAGGATAATCAATTAAACATTTTTTTATAAATCTGTCTTCTCTTGTTTCAACCTCAGTATTCGCTCTTGAATGCTCATTCTTATTAAGGTAAATATTATCTGCTTGTGCCATTAATTGCTTAAAAACACTATCAAACTCAGACAACCAATAAACTGTTGAAATACCTGAAGTAATAAATGCTTTATTTTTATCTAATTTTTCACCTTCCCAAACAGCAATATGCTCATTTGTTTCTCTTAAAAATAAAATCTCTTTATGTTTTGTATCAAAAGCATCAGGAAAAATAACTAAAATTGACTCTTCTTGATCAACACCTGATAAATGAAAAATGTCTCTATGTTGTTCAAAAGACATAGTACTATCAGCACTAATAGGATAAATATCATTAGAATTAAAAATAGCTAATGAATTAGGTTTCATATGTTGAATAAATCTTTTTCTGTTGTCAATAAATAAAGATTTATCAATTGGTGAATATTTCATAATTTTTAATCGATTAAGTATATAGTTGGAGTGTACTTTAGAATCCAAGCATCAGAATAGTTTTTTTGATAAGCTAGATTTAACACTTCAGTAATTTTAGAATAACTTAAACTAGCCTCTAAAATAACATAATATAAACTATTACTTTTATTGTAAAAAATTTGAACATGAGGGAAATTAGTCCTACTAACATCCTTAAATGCTTTATACGCATTATTTCTTTCAGAGAAAGCTCCAGCAATAACATAATAACTTCTTTGAACAGTTTCATTACTATTAAGAGGGGAAATTTCATCAATAGAATTTTCTACAACTAGTGTTTTAATAGGAACTCTAGAACCAACAACTGTAGAATCACTAATACCTCTTTTATCCATAGTTATAAAAACTGTATCTACGACAGTATAATCTAATATAACTGTATCGTGCATAACAGTACTAGATTGTTTCAATAAAGAATCAATAATGACTTGCTTAGAATATAACTCTTCTCTATGAGATTTTTTAATAGAATCTAGATTAATATTAGACTTTTTAGTTTTTGATGAAGGTAAAGATATTCCAAGAAAAAATTCTTGGTTTACATTACTACCTTTATTATTTGAAATTGCTATTTCATAAGCATATCCAACTTTAAATTTATCATTAATAATAAAACCAACATTAGCTGCGATGGCATAATTAGATTTATAAGTGACACCAGCCCAATAGGAATTTTTAAATTCTGCAACTGCACCAAGATCATATTGAAAAGGAATGTCATTAACATATCTACCATAAAAAATAGGGGATAGCAATAAATTGTTATCCATCAACATAAAAGTATATTTTGCAGAACCAATATAGTGTCTAAGGTAATTATAAGAAGTTGAATTTAAGCCGTCGTCAAATTCAGCGCTACTAGTAAAAATTTGAGGTACTGAAAAACCAAATTCAAATTTATTAAGTGAGTAGTAGAGTCCAAAACTTGAATTAAAGGATGTGTTGGAGTTTTCAGAATTTTGAAGTAACAAAGGATCATCAGCTTGAGCAGCAGAAATATTTGCAAAATCTAACCTAGTATCTAGAACACCTAAACCTATACCAAACCTAATATTTTGTGAATTAGAGATTTTAAAAACTTGAGCATAATTAACAAGTACAGAATTTGAGTTCGAAATACCAATTTTATTAGATGTAAAATTAAGTCCTATACCATTATTTTCTTTAAGGGGCGAATCAAATAAAATCAAATTTGAAGATGATCCTCCATCAAAATCCCCCCAACGTTGATTCCTAATAAATGAAAAATCATACGTATTATTATAACCTACTGCTGCTGGGTTATAAATCGCATTATCCATATAGGTCTGATCAAACATATGAATTTGCTGTCCATATGTCGAAAAAGTAATAAGAGCTAGGGAAAATATTAGAAATGTAATGTTTTTCATAAGAAAATTATTCAGAAACAATTGTTATAGAACCTTTGTAAACAAATTCATTATTTTCTTTAAAAGTTAAATAATAAAAGTAGGTACCATTTGGTAAATAGGAACCATTAAAAGTAGCATCCCAATCATTCATATAATTATCAGTTTCATAAACAACAGAGCCATACTGATCAAATATAACAACATGAGAATCAGAATATTTTTCAATACCATCTATAAACCAATTATCATTTTTACCATCACCATTGGGGGTTATCACATTGGAAATAAGATTGAAAATGGGTGTATCTACTTCTAAATCAACAAAAACAGAGTCATAATTAACACAGCCATTTAAATCAGTTACATAAAGCTTATAATATATTGATTCTAAAGGCAAAACTTCAGTTGTAAAAGATGTACTATCAACTAAACCAGTTGAAGGCTGCCATTGAGCAACACCAT
>CALTNV010000002.1 GCA_943845485.1 uncultured Flavobacteriales bacterium
TACTTTATTTTTGTTTAGAATTTATTGAAATGATAGAAACTGATATATTAATTATTGGAGCTGGACCAGTAGGTCTTTTTACTGTTTTTGAAGCTGGTCTTCTTAAGTTAAAGTGTCATTTAATTGATTCTTTACCTCAGCCTGGGGGTCAATTAGCTGAAATATATCCAAAAAAACCTATTTATGACATTCCTGGTTACCCAGAAGTTTTAGCAGGTGATTTGATTGATAATCAAATGAAACAAATTGAGCCTTTTAAGCCTGGTTTTACTCTTGGAGAAAGTGCAGATTCAATTGAAAAGTTAGAAGACGGCTCTTTTATTGTTACAACAAATAAAGGAACTAAACATCATACTAAAACGATAGCTATTGCTGGTGGTTTAGGAGTTTTTGAACCTAGAAAACCGCCTATTCCTAATATTTTAGATTTCGAGGATAATGGAGTAGAGTACATTATTAAAGATCCTGAGTTTTATAGAGGGAAAAATGTTGTGATATCTGGTGGTGGAGATAGTGCTTTAGATTGGGCGATATTTTTAGCTAACGGTGTAGCTAACGAGGTTTCTTTAGTCCACCGAAGAACTTCTTTTAGAGGTCATTTAGATAGTGTTCAAAAAGTGATGGATATGGCTGAAACAGGTCAGATTAATTTAATTACAGAAGCTGAAGTTGTTGGTTTAAATGGTAATGACTCTGTTGAAAGTGTTGTGATTAAACATAAAAAACAAGGGGAGTTTGTTAAGGAAGCAGATCACTTTGTTCCATTATTTGGATTAACGCCAAAATTAGGACCTATTGCTAATTGGGGATTAGAAATTGAGAAGAATTCTATTAAAGTAAATACTTTTGATTATAGTACTAATGTAGATGGTATTTATGCTATTGGAGATGTGAATACTTACCCTGGTAAATTAAAGTTGATTTTATGTGGATATCATGAAGCGACTTTAATGGTGCAGTCTGCTTTTGCAAAAATTCACCCTGAAAAGAAAAATGTTTTAAAGTATACAACTGTTAATGGTGTTAATGGTTTTTAGTAATCGATTTACAAGTATAAAAAAAAGCCCAATATTAATTTTATTGGGCTTTTTTTTATACTTGTATTTTTAGTTTACTTTAAATCCTATAGCGTTAATGCCTTCTAAAATTGTATCTCTCATTCCGTGTGTTAGAGAAATTTTATATTTTCCTGTGTTTAGAAATTTAACTTGTTTATACAATATTGTATTGTAGTGTATTCCACTTGAGCCATTACCAGTCCATTTTCCAGAAATAGGATTTGCTAAATAAAATTCAACAGTATCTTTATCAATCCCACCTTTTTCATTTTTAATATCAACATAAACAAACATATTATAATAAGGATAGGTTGAGCTATTTCTGATGTTTAAAGATAAGTTTTTTAAATTTAAAGTGTCATTTACATTCACTTCAAAAGAAATAGTGTCATTAAAGTTCCACTCATTTTTTTCAAGTATTTTATTTTCTTCAAACATTGGTTTCTTGTCACATGAAGCGAATAAAACTAATGTGATAAGAAAAATATTATTTTTCAGTAGTTTTATTATTTTTATTTGCATTCTTATTGTTGTTTGATCTGTTTTTAGAAAAAGGTTTTGTTTTTTTATTTGCATTATTTTTATTTTCAACCTTAGCCCCTTGCTTTTTCTTATTTTGACTAGAATTTACTTTTTTAGCTACAACCTTTGTTTTTTCATTTGTATTTGAAGCTTTTTTGTTATTAGGTTTTCTTTTATTATTTTTTGATCTATTAGGTTTCTTTTTATCAAACCTTTCTAAACTATCTTGACCTACAACATCACTATACTCATGCTTAATTTCTGTTGGTTTTTCTTGAATAATAAAGTTATTTAAGCTTTCGGGCTTCTTTCCTTTTTTATTCATTTCAATTATTTCTAAAACCCTATCTAAATGAATCGGAAGTGGAGGACTAACATCTTCATTGTCCATTATGTACCACATCGTTTTTTTAAAGATATCAGTTTTAAAATGGCTAGCTCTGCCAATTTTTGTTTCTAGTCTTATATTTGTTTCAGGAAAGCCCTTGTAAGCTTCTAAATACATATCTAGTTCGTAATTTAAACAACATTTTAATTTCCCACATTGGCCAGCAAGTTTTTGAGGGTTTAATGATAATTGTTGGTAACGAGCAGCAGTCGTACTTACAGATCTAAAGTCAGTTAACCAAGTAGAGCAACAAAGTTCTCTTCCACAACTTCCAATTCCTCCAAGTCTACCTGCCTCTTGCCTAGCGCCAATTTGTCTCATTTCAACTCTGATTTTGAACTGCTCAGCTAAATCCTTTATTAAAACCCTAAAATCAACTCTTTCATCTGCAGTATAGTAGAATGTTGCTTTTGTTTTATCACCTTGATATTCAACGTCAGAAATTTTCATTGATAACTCATGTTTAGTAGCTGATTTTCTTGCTTCTAACATTGTTTTATTTTCAAGAGCTCTTGCTTCATGCCATTTATCAATATCTTCTTGATTGGCAATACGATAAACTTTTTTCATATCGCCGGCATTGTAAGGAACTTTTTTCTTTTTCATTTGAACCGATACCAGCTCTCCTGTTAATGAAATAATACCTATATCGTGACCAGGAGAGGCTTCTACAGCTATTACCTCACCCTGAGTCAATTCTAAGTCATGCAAATTTCTATAAAATCCTTTTCTGCCATTTTTAAATCTAACCTCTATAACATCGTGTTGAATGTTACTATTAGGTATTTGCATACCACCTAACCAATCGTAAACTTCTAATTTATCGCATCCGCTTGTAGAGCAGGAGCCATTATTTTTACAACCTTTATTAGGTGATTTAGTATCTGTATTTGAACAACTTGAACAACTCATTTTATTTGGATAATAATGTAATAAACCTGTTGATTTATTTAGTGTATAACAGGTTTTTTTAAAACTTTAAATATGTGAAATGATAAATCTAAAAATATTATTTTTTGATTTCCATTTCTATTTATATGTTCATACGCTTCATTAAATAACTCATAAAGCTGCATGATGTTTTCATGATGAATGAAGTTTGTAAAATTAGCATTAAATTTAGCTTCTTCTCCAATTATTCTTACCAATTCATCACCATTGTAATTTTTAACAAGTGCTTGTCTAAAGATATGAAGACAATAAATTATGAAATCTTTTTGTTTTTCTCTTTCGTTTGATGTGAAATTTTTGACCCAATTGACTACCCCATGAACATCTTTCTTAACACAAAATCTCATCCAGGCTGAAAATTGTAAGAAAAATTCATTTTCTGTTGATTCTAAAAACTCCTTTGCTTTAATAAAATTACCCTCTGATGCATTTACAATGTCATTAGCTTCACTAATTGAATCAGTATATGAGATAATACGATCTTTTAAATCTTCATTTGAAATAGCAGGTATTTTTACTAATTGTGTTCTTGATTTTATTGTTGTTAATAATCTTTCTTCTCTATTAGTAATTAAAATAAATATTGTATTTTTTGGAGGTTCTTCAAGGTTTTTTAAAAGTTTATTAGCAATTTCTAAATTCATCATGTCAGCATGCCAAATAATTACAACTTTAAATTTCCCAGTAGATGGTTTTAAGTGGATTTTTCTATTTATTTCTGAAGCTTCATTAACATATATTCCTCCTGTTTTTCCATCTTTTTTAATATAGGAATACCAATCCTGTAAATTGAAATATTTATTTTCTAAACAATATTTCATCCACTGTTTAGCGTAGATCTTAGAAATTTTATTTTTCTCTGATGTGACAATCGGAAAAGTAAAATGAACATCAGGATGCTCCAGTTTAATCATTTTTTTGCAATTGTCACATCTACCGCATGAATCATCATCAAATTGATTTTCGCAGTTAATATATTGTGCATAAGCTAAAGCAAGTGCGTAAGTACCATAGCCGTTTTCACCTAAAAATAGTTGTGCATGACTAATTCTCTTATTTCTTATTGATGAAATAAGTGTTTTAATAATACTTTTTTGTCCAATTACATCTGAAAACTTCACATTTTTACTTTAACCTATAAAATTAATAAAAATACTTGTCTTTGTAATGTTTAGAAGTCGATTTGGTGTTAATATAGTAATATTATCAATAAGTTAAACTGTAGTATTTCATAATGGTTGTGATTTAGTCATTGTTGTCAACCTATATATATGTACTTTTTTTAAAAAAAACATGTCATATGAGTAAGTTATTATCTTTTTTAATTCTTCTTGTTATTTTCAATAATATTATGTTTTCTCAAAACTCTAAGTTATTGAAAGCTGATCATTACTTGTCTAATAGCCAATTTAAAGAAGAACGAAATTTGTTGCTAAAGTATGTTACAAAGCACAAAAAACATGGATATGATAATGAGATTAATTATAAATTGTCATATTCTAACTTTAAGTTGCACGATTTTGATGCTTCATTATTTTGGATAGATAAATTTCTTGACAATGATACCACATACGATGGTTTAAAGCTAAAGTCTCAATTAGTTCATTTATTAGGAGATTATTTAACTGCTATAGATTTGTATACTTTACTATTAAATTATGATGTTGATAATAGATTTTATAAGAATAAAATTAACCAATGTGAATGGGCGATATCTAATACTGATTCAACAAAAACAAAGGTTTATGTATCAAATTTATATGGTGGAGATAGGAATTTAGGCTTTACTTATTTTGATAATGGTATTATTACTTCTTTTTCAACTAACTATAATTTTTTTAAAACAGAATATTATAATTTAAGGTTTGTGGAAATGTTTGATTCTATATCATTTGACGAGATTGATGTTGAGAGAATCTCCTCATTTAAAGATAATAGATATTACCAATATATGTTATCAATTAGTAGTGATACAAATACAGTATGTTTTTCTGCTAGTGAGAATTATGGTGATAAAAAAAATCTTGATTTTCATAGTGTAATATTTTACAAAACTTTTGATAATCAATTACAAAAATGGTCTGATCCTATTAAGTTACCTTTTATCTTAGATTCTTTTGATTATGCTCATCCATTTATAGATTCTACCAGTAATTTATTATTTTATTCTTCTAATGAATCTGCAGGCTATGGAGGTTATGATTTATACAAAGTAAGCTTTCAAAATGGTGAATGGGGAAAGCCTATAAATTTAGGGCCAACGATTAATACTTTTGAAGATGAGGTTTTTCCATCGTTAATGGAAAATGATTTATATTTTGCTTCTAGCGGTCATTTAGGTTATGGAGGTTTAGATGTTTTTAGGGTTGCTGATTATCTATCTTTAGTTACAAATGATCCAATAAATATGGGGAAACCCATTAATAGTAGTAAAGATGATTTTTCTTTGGTCTTTAAATCAAATATTACAGGTCATTTTGTAACCAATAATAATGACGAATATGGCATGGACAATGTTTATTTTTTTAATTCTCCCCTTTATAAAGAAATTAACTTAATTGTAATTAACTCTATAGATTCTTTAGGTAAAGAAAATCTATATGTAAATTATTATACAGTTTCGGAATCTGATACTATATTCTATAAGTCAAATATAACAGATTCATTAGGGAAATCATCAATAGAAATTCAAGGTGAAGAACTTATATTGATTAAATTTTCTGAAGATTCAAATAATATTGATAGTTTAAATGAGAATTTATACTGTAAAAATATTGTTTTTAATTCAGACACTATTGAAGATGTTGTTGTTGCATATTATAACGCTAAAGATAAACTCGAAGATGAATTATATGATAGGTTAGATACTTCCGAAATTTATTTTTCTTATAATAGTTTTGATATTAATAGTGATTATGATTTGTTATTAGATTCTATTACTAATTTTATAAATGATTTCAATGGTTATACTCTTCTTATAGAGGGGTATGCAGACTCAATTGGTAGTGAAAAAAACAACTTAAAAGTTTCTTCTTACAGAGCCTTTCAAGGGGAGAAATACTTTATAAGTAAAGGAATTCCTAAAGATTATATTCAGGTAGTATTTTATGGAGAATCAAAATTTAAAGGACAAGATTATTCAAAAGACGAAGTTGATTTAATTAAAAAGGAATTGTTTTTTAATAGAAAAATTAGAATTAGAATTTTAAAAAAATAGTGATTATTGTTGTTAAAAAAGGCTCTTGATTAATCAAGAGCCTTTTTTAATTTTAATCAACTTTATTTAATTTCAACATATTAGTCATTCCATTTTCTTCAATAGGCATGCTAGCAGTATTTATTATGTAGTCACCTTGATTTACAATTTCATCTTTTTTAAGCAAATATTTAATATCGGATATTGTATGGTCTGTGCTAAACATTTTGTCATAATAAAAGACTGTAACTCCCCAAACTAAACTTAAAATTTGTAATGCTTCTTTATTACTGGTAAATACAATTACTCTTGCTCTTGGGCGTTGACTAGATATTTTGAATGCAGTATAACCTGAGTGGGTCATCGTGATGATTACTTTTGCATCTACTCTTTGGGCTAATCTAACAGCATTGTAACAAACACTATCTGTAATAAACCTTTCATTTGTTACTTCATCGGGAAGTGTTTCATGATGGTAAATGCCATCAAAAGCTTCTATTTCTTTTATGATTTTAGTCATTGCTTTTATGACATCAATAGGAAATTTCCCAACTGATGTTTCTCCACTAAGCATAACAGCATCAGCGCCATCCATTACTGCATTAGCAACATCATTAACTTCAGCTCTAGTTGGTGAAATGTTTGTAATCATACTTTCCATCATTTGGGTAGCAATAATTACTGGTTTAGCAGCTTTTCTACATTTTTGAACTAATTCTTTTTGTAGTAAAGGAACTTTTTGCATAGGAACTTCAACACCTAAATCTCCTCTAGCTACCATTAGTGCATCAGTTTCAGAGATAATCATATCAATATCCTCTAAAGCTTCAGGTTTTTCTATTTTTGCAATAACTTTTGCATGTTTACGCCTATCTTTAATGATGTGTTTCAGATCTATGATGTCTCTTGCAGATCTAACAAATGATAAGCCAATCCAATCTATATCGTGTTCTAACGCAAATTCTAAATCAATTAAATCTTTTTCTGTTAATGAGGGCAAAGATATCTTTGTGTTTGGTAAATTAACCCCTTTTTTTGAACTCAGTACTCCTCCATGAATTACTTTAGCTTTCACTTCATTAGTATCATTAGTTTCTACTATCTCCAGATGAAGTTTCCCATCATCAATTAAAATAAGCTCTCCTTTTTTTACATCTTGTGGAAAGTTTTGATAGTTCATGAAAAGCTTTTCTTTATTACCGATACATTTTTCAGTAGTAAATTTTATGATATGTCCATCCTCCAGAAGTATGCCATTATTTTCTACCTCACCAATTCTTAATTTAGGACCTTGTAAATCTGCTAAAATAGCAATGTTTTTATTGCTTTTTTTAGCAGCATCTCTTATGTTTTTTATAGCTATTCCATGATCTTCATGTGTTCCATGAGAAAAGTTAATTCTACATACATCAACCCCTTCATTAATTATTTGTAATAATACCTCTGGTTTCACAGATGCTGGACCAAGTGTTGCAACTATTTTTGTTCTTTTATAATCCATATTTATAATATAAAATTTTCTTTTGACTTAAGCTCTAATATGTTTAATTCAATTGCTAATAAAACAGAGTCAATATTTCTTATTTCCTTTATAATTTTATCAGTCTTATTAATTATTGTACGATCAACTAATACAAAGTAGTCAATTGCTTTTTGTTCTATCGCAATAAACCCATTTTCCGACTTATTTTTTATTAAAAAATACGATTCTTCTCTTTTCTTATCAATATATTCAAAAATTGAATGCTCTTGGGTGTTTTTTTTATTAACTATAGAATGATTTTCAACTCTTTTTAATTTTAGCTTCAGGTTTTTGTTAATTAGCCAAGCCATTTTATGACTTTTTTCTCGACATGAAATACCTATCAAATCAAAATCAAAATCAAAATCATTATCTAATGTATACTTTGCCATATCAATAACAAAAGTACATTTTTATAAATTAAATTGAGTTAAAGGAAGGTTAGGAAATATTAATTTTTGAGCAAGCTAATTCAGATACTTTTTGTTCTGCCCTTTTTTTTGATCGGTCTTTGGCTGTTGATATTATTTCTCCATCCAGTTGAAATGAGACTTCAAATATAGGATTTGAAGGGTTAATCTCATTTTTTAGTACAAATTCAGCGTGTTTTTTGTTTTGTTGAGCCCATATTAATAATTTACTTTTAAAATCAGTTTCTTGTTTTATAAGTGCTTCTATATCAATATGTTTTTGAATAATTTTAATTTTAATTATTTCAAGAGTTTTGTCAAACCCTTGATCTAGATAGATAGCTCCAAGTAATGCTTCTAGTGCATTTCCATTTAAGGAGTAGACTTTTTGTTTATCACTAATGTTTTTTCTTATGATTGGATATATGTTTAACTTATCACCAATCTGATTTAATGTGTTACGACTTACTATTTTAGATTTTAATTTAGAGATAAAACCCTCTGTTTCATTTCTGTATCTATGAAATAAAAAATCAGCTATGATAGCATCTAGTATCGCGTCACCAAGTAGCTCAAGTCTTTCATTAGTTTCAGTGTGTTTTAAACTTCTACTAAAAGATTTGTGAGTTAATGCTTTAACATAATGATCAATAGTGTTTGGATTATATCCAAAATTGAGTTTTATATAATCTTTTACTTCAAGTTCAAAACTTGAAAGTTTTTTCTTTTTCGATAAAAGTTTAAATATACTCAAACGTTAAGTTATCCTTTATATTTTTTGAAAATAACAGATGTATTATGACCACCAAAACCAAATGTATTACTTAAGGCTATATCAATATCTCTATTTTGAGCTTTATTGAAAGTTAGGTTTAGTTTGTTATCAATCTCTGGATCATCAGTCACATGATTTATTGTAGGAGGGATAGTACTCTCGTTAATAGCTTTTACACAAGCAATTGCCTCAATTGCACCAGCAGCTCCTAATAAATGACCTGTCATAGATTTTGTTGAGCTGATATTTAGGTTATATGCATGATCTCCGAAAATATCTTTTATTGCTTTTGTCTCCGCAACATCCCCTAATGGGGTAGATGTTCCATGAACATTGATATAATCAACATCTTCTGGTTTGATGTTTGCATCATCTAAAGCCGTAATCATCACGTTTTTAGCCCCTAACCCTTCTGGATGTGGAGCCGTCATATGATATGCATCTGCTGAAAGTCCACCACCAATAATCTCACAGTAAATTTTAGCCCCTCTAGCTTTTGCGTGTTCGTATTCTTCTAATATTAAACATCCAGCTCCTTCACCTAACACAAAACCTTCTCTGTCTTTATCAAACGGTCTTGATGCTGTTTTAGGATCATCATTTCTAGTTGATAATGCTCTTAGAGCATTAAAACCACCAACTCCAGATTCCGTAATTGCAGCCTCTGATCCACCAGTAACGAACATATCTGCTTTCCCTAGTCTAATGTAGTTGAAAGAGTCAATCATTGCATTGTTTGATGATGCACATGCAGAAACAGTGGTGAAGTTTGGTCCTCTAAATCCATATTTTATAGAAATCATACCTGATGCTATATCAGCAATCATTTTTGGTATAAAAAAAGGATTAAATTTTGGAGTGAAATCATTTTTTGTAAAATTGATAGCTTCATCCTGAAAAGTTTGAATGCCACCAATTCCAGATCCCCAAATTACACCAACTCTATCAGAGTTGATGCTTTCAGGATCAATTTTCCCATCATTAATAGCTTCCTCAACAGCAACCATTGCATATTGTGTGTAAGGATCCATTTTTCTGGCTTCCTTTCTATCTAAATGATCTAAAGGATTAAAATCTTTTAATTCACAAGCAAACTGAGTTTTAAACTTAGCGGCATCAAATTTTGTAATATCAGCAGCACCACTTACACCTTTTACTAGGTTTTCCCAATAATCAGGAACGTTATTTCCTAATGGCGTTAATGCACCTAAACCTGTAACTACAACTCTTTTTAATTCCATATCGCTAAATTTTTATCAGTTTGTATTTGCTAAAAGTTTTAAATTACTTTGCAGTTTCTTTTTCGATATATGTTACTGCGTCACCTACTGTTCCAATGTTCTCAGCTTGATCATCTGGAATAGCAATGTTAAATTCTTTTTCGAATTCCATAATTAATTCAACGGTATCTAATGAATCAGCACCTAAATCATTTGTGAAACTAGCTTCTGCAGTTACTTCATTCTCGTCAACTCCTAATTTGTCAACTATAATCGCTTTTACTTTTTCTTTAACTTCTGACATAATATTTAATGTTTTAAATAAAATTTATTGCGCAAAGAAATAATTATTTGTTTTAAAAACAAAATTTTTTGACATCATAGTTTTCACAATTTTATTTTTTTATTTTTTATTTAATTATTGATAGTCCTTACATTCTACCTTTAAACTTAAGTTTCTCGTACATTTTTTCTTTTTTATACTTGTTTTTATTATTTTGACCTAAATTTTATTCTTTTGTAATGAATGTGAAAATAATTAATAAATCAAACAACCCTTTGCCGTCTTATAAAACTAACATGTCTGCCGGTATGGATTTACATGCTTTTATTCAAGGTCCGGTTGTTATTAAACCATTTCAAAGACTGCTGATTTCTACAGGATTGTCTTTAGAACTTCCTCCTGGTACCGAAGCTCAAATTAGGCCTAGAAGTGGCTTTGCCTTAAAACAAGGTGTTACTGTTTTGAATACTCCTGGAACTATAGACGCTGATTATAGAGGTGAAGTTGGTGTTGTTCTGATAAATTTATCATCAGAAAATGTTACTATAACTAGTGGAGATAGAATAGCTCAAATGGTTTTTGCTAAATACGAACAGGCAAGTTTAGAATTAGCACATGAGTTATCTGATTCTGAAAGAGGGATTGGTGGATTTGGAAGTACAGGAAAATAAATATTATAATAAAAAAAGATGAATTTAATTATACCAATGGCTGGAAGAGGTAGCCGTTTAAGACCTCATACATTAACAACTCCAAAACCGTTAGTTCCGGTTGCTGGAATGCCGATTGTAGAGAGACTAGTTCGCGATATTGCAGCTATGAGTGATGAAGAGATTAATAATATTGGTTTTATTATTGGTGATTTTGGAGATGAAATTGAGAGTGATTTGTTAGCTATAGCTGAGGATTTAGGAGCTAAAGGTTATGTTTTTTATCAAGAAGAGGCTTTAGGAACTGCTCACGCAATTTTATGTGCTAAAGAGCTTTTGATGGGTAAAACCGTTGTTGCTTTTGCTGACACCCTCTTTAGGGCCGATTTTTCATTGAAAACTGATGCAGATGGAATTTTATACGTAAAACAAATTCCTAACCCTCAAGCTTTTGGTGTTCTAAAACTTGATGATAAAGGAGTTATTGTTGATTATGTTGAAAAGCCTGAGGTTTTTGTTTCTGATTTAGCAATGATTGGTATCTATTATTTTAAAGAAGCTGATAAGTTACGCGTTGAATTAGAGTACTTAATTGATCATAATATTATTAAAGGTGGTGAATACCAGCTGCCAGATGCTTTAAAAAGATTGACTGATAAAGGTGCTGGTTTTATACCTGGTAAAGTAAATGATTGGTTAGATTGTGGTAATAAAAATGCAACTGTTGACAGTAATACTCAAATGTTAGGTTTTTTAGCTGAAGAGGAGTTAGTTTCTTCTTCTGCAAGAATAGTAGATTCTAAAATTATAGAACCTTGTTTTATAGGGGATAATGTTTTAATCGAAAATTCTATTGTGGGTCCCTATGTTAGTATTGGAGCAAATTCAAGCCTGTTTTCTAGTATTGTTGACAGAACTATCATACAAAAGGAAGCAGTTGTTAAGAATGCTGTTGTAACTAATTCTATGATTGGTAATAAAGCGAACTATATTGATTCAAAAGTTGATTTAAGTATTGGAGATTATACTACAATTGAGAAATAACTACTTTATAGTAAAGGAAAAAAACTATAGTGTTAAAGGGTTAAATGTTTTTTTAACCCTTTGTTTTTGTTTTTTATTAAATGTGTCATCTTCTCAAGATAGTAAAAACTACGAGAGTTATGTTGGTGTTTATTTTAAAGCTAAGATGGCTGAAGCTAGTTTAGATTATGGTTATTTTGATGAGTTATTAAATCAATGCATAAAAATTGATAAAAATCAATCTATAGCTTATTTTTCAAAGTCTCAGCTGTTTTATTTAAAACAAGATTTTTCTTTGGCCATTAAGTACTGTTTAATTGCTATTGAAAAGGAAATGGATGTTCCATTCATGTATTTTGAACATTTGTTTAATTGTTATGAACAAAATAATGATTTTATAAATGCTTTTTCTATCGCTGAAGAATTAATTGTCAGATACCCAAACAAAAATTATTATAAGCTATTATATCTAGAAACTCTATACAGCCTAAAAAGATATAAAATTATTGCAAGTTATATTGATGTTAACAAAAATGTGTTTGATGAAAATTTAGTAGATTTTAGTTTGAATTTTTATTTTAATCATAATCCTGATGTTTATTCTGAAATAAATAAGCTTTATTTAATTAAAGAGGCTCTTGTTTCAGATCATGAATCTGTTCTTCCTCATCACATTTCTTATTTATTAAAAAATAATCAGAGAGATATGGTTTTGAATTTATTAGGTTATCAATTTAATCCTATTTACAACCAGTTAAAGTCTCTTCTTCTTAATGCCAATGATTTTCAGATTTCTTTCGAAGTTTTAAATATTTCACAACATCTTATTTTAATATCTATGTTAGAATATGTTAATGACGCTACTTGTTCTGAAGCTCTTAAAAATTATTGGTTAATAAATATTGATTTAATTCAAGATGTTGATTTATTGAATAAGCTTTATTCTTTCGCAGTAAAAAATAATTATACTGACCTTTCAAAAAGTATATTACAATGTTTGTTAATTAGAGACCCTAAAAACCTTCAAGTAATTGGACTTTTATCATCTCAATTATTAAAACAGCAAGATTATAAAAAAACTAATAATATAGTCACAAACGGTTTGATGTTTTATCCCTATGATATAGATTTACTGTTAAAACAACTTTATCTATCTATATTTATTTCATCAAAAGAATATCATTTCTTGTTAAATGAGATTACTCTTTTAACTTTATCATCAACAGATGAATTAAATATTAAACTTATCAATTTTGCCTATAGCATAAATGTAGAAAAAACCAATCCTAAGCTGTTGAAAGAGTTTTATAATGATTTAAATAAAAACGATAAACTATTTATTCAACAAGAAATTGAAAAAAAATGGCTTATTTTGCAACCATATTTATAATATTACACCAATAATTTTGAAAAAACACATTTATTTTCTTTGTTGCATTGCTTTGTTTTTAAGTTGTAAAACAACCAAGAAATTTCCTATTAAATTTGATATGCCACTTCTTAAATCAGATGCGCCTGTTTTAAAAAATGTAAAAGAATCAAATTTAAATTATAATTGGTTAAGGTATAAGGCTTCAACTAGTATTACGAAAAATGGAGAAGAGCGTTCTTTTAAAACAAATGTTAAAATAAGAAAAGATAGTCTAATTTGGTTATCTATAACTAAAGGGCCTATTCAAGCTTTCAAAGTTCTTATGGATAATGATAGTGTTAGAATGATTAATGAAATTGATGAAAATTACTTGCTTGGAAGGTTTGATGAAGTTTCTGAAAATTATGGTGTAAATGTTTCTTACAAGTTTCTTCAGAATATGCTTGTTGGTAACAGTATTAATTTTAAAGAATTGAAGAAAATGAAGGTTTCTATTGAAGGAGATAAGTATGTGCTTTCTAATTTAAATAAAAATAAGTTAGAAAAACATCAAAAAAACAAGTCTTTAAAAAATGATAGTATTTGGATGCGATACTGGGTAAACCCTAATAGCTTTAAAATAGAAAAAGCTAGATTTGATATTTTAACAGAGGATAGTTTGACATCGGGAATGGAAATTAATTACTCAGATTTCGTCATCATTAATAATGATAGTGTAAGTTTAATGCCTTCAAATATTAGTTTTTCTTTAGATAAAAATGGAGAAACAACTTTTATTATGAATTTTGAGCTTTCAAGAATAAGATCAGGTGAGTCTTTCAGGATGCCTTTCAATATTCCAAAAAATTACCAAAAGTCAGATCCTTTGTTATT
Source organism: uncultured Flavobacteriales bacterium (assembly GCA_943845485.1). Next base: position 14,244 of record CALTNV010000002.1, read on the forward strand.
AAATCGAACCGATGATGAATAACTTTATTAAAATAGTTTTTTGTTGTGTTTTAATGATTGGATCTTTAAGTGCACAAACCTCAAAAGATTTAAAAAAGAAAAGGTTGGCTATTGAAAAACAAATTTCATTAACCTCTCAGCTATTAGAAAAATCAAAAAAAGAAACAAATATAACTTTTACAGAGTTAGTTTTGATTGAAAAAAACATTGAGTATAGACAAGAAAACATTCAAAATATCCAACTAGAAATTAATTTAGTTTCTACAGAAGTTAAAAAAGCAGATAAAGAATTAAAAAAAACAACATCCGCTTTAGATTCTCTTAATTTAGAATATGAAAGATTAATTATTACAGCTTATAAAAATATTGATGAACATAATTTGTTGTTGTTTATATTTTCAGCAAAAGATTTTAATGAAGCATATAATAGGATGAAGTATATTGAGGAGAATGTACGAATAAGAGACGTTTTTTCTGAAAAACTTTTAAAATCTGAAAATGAATACAAAGTTAAGCTTGTGGCTTTAAACAATCAATTACTAATTCAGAAAAAACTTTTAGCTAAGCAGTTTAAGGATCAAAAAGAGTTAGAGAAGGCTAAAGAAGATAAAAGTGATGTTTTGAATAAATTGAAGAATAATGAAACAGAGCTAATTTCTAATTTGGATGACATTAATAAAGAAAAAAGAGCTTTGTCAAAAGCAATAGAAAATGCAATAAAAAAAGAAATAAAAGCAGAAAAGAAAAAAGATGGGTATTCGGTTACTCCAGCGATGAAAAAATTAGCCTCTGACTTTAAATTAAATAAAGGAAAGTTGCCTTGGCCAGTAAAAAGAGGTGTAATTACAGGTGATTTTGGTACACATCCACATCCATTCTTGCCTAATGTTCAGGAAGAAAATAATGGTGTAGATATTTCTACTCCAGCTAAAAGTATTGTAAGAACGGTTTTTAAAGGGAAGGTTACTGCTGTTATTGTAGTATCTGGAAGTGGTAAGTCTGTTATAGTAAGTCATGGTAGTTACAGAACAATTTACTCTAATCTTTTAGATGTTCAAGTATCTAAAGGCGATGATTTGGTAACTAATCAAACTATAGGTACTGTTTTAACCAATCCTTCAACTAATAAAACTGCTGCTCATTTTGAAATATGGGAAATTAATAATAACGGTATTGTAAAACAAAACCCTAAACTATGGTTAGCAAAAAAATAAATAATATTGTTACTTCGACAGCTAGCTATAAGTATATTCTTTTTTTTTCTCTTATATGCCGTTTAATATTTGCTTCTGTTGTTGAGTTAGGTAATGATGAAGTATATTACACTTTATATCCTTTACATCCTGGAATCTCTCATTTCGATCACCCTCCATTAGTTGGGTGGTTTATTTATTTAACTACATTTAACTTAAGTCTAACGCATGAGATTTTCGTAAGATTAGGTGCTGTTATAGCTTTTACAATCTCCTCGCTTTATTTTTATAAGTCAGTTAAGTTAATGACTGGTGTTGCAGTAGCAAATATTGCTCTGATCCTTTATTCATCAAGTATTTATGCTTTTGTTATTGCTGGTGTTTTTATTATGCCAGATGGCCCATTAATGCTGTTCTGGATACTTTCTTTTTTTTGTATTGTACAGTTGATTGAGCACAATTTTAAGTCAACAAAATGGTTTATGTTATTTGGTTTATTTAGCGGTTTAGCTATTTATTCTAAATATCATGCTATTTTTATTTGGTTTGGGTTAGTTTTATACCTGTTAATATATAACAGAAAAACATTCTTAAACTTTAAGGTTTATCTATCTCTATTATTCCCCCTCTTTTTTGGTAGTTTAATTTTAATATGGAACTATCAAAATGATTTTATAAGTTTTGGATTTCATACCGATAGAGTTTCAGTTGTTAGTCAAGGTATTAAATGGAATTATTTTTTAACTGAGTTTAGTGGAGAAATTGCTTATTCAAATCCTTTAAATTGGATTCTAATTATTTGTTCTTTGTTTTTTATAAAAAAAATAAAAAAAATATTACCAACTAACTATGTTTCATTAATTTTTCTTTTTTCTTTCCCCTTAGTTTTATTAGTTTGGTATTTTTCTTTATCAAAACCAACTTTACCCCATTGGGTTGGTCCTTCTTTTAGTGTATTGTTAATATTACCAGCTGTTTTAATTTCTTCGTTTAAGTCAAAATGGATTAGTAGTGTATTTATTTATCCAGCTTTTTTAGTTTTATTAATGTTGCCATTAGCTATTGGTGTTATCAATTTAGGTTGGTTATTACCTAAAGATTCACAGATACCGTTAAAAAAAGGAAAAGATGATTTTACCCTTGATATGTATGGTTGGAAGCAAACAAAAGAAAAGTATTATATTTTATTAGATAGTTTAATTAATGCTGAGATAATTGTTCCTGATCTTCCTTTAATATCAAATAATTGGTTTCCAGCTGCACATATTGATTTTTATATTGCTCAACCAATAAATCAAAAGTTATTTTGTGTTGGTTCTACCTCAAAAATTCACGAATATCATTGGATTAATTATAATAGAGATATCCAAAGTTTAAAGTCTGGTTTGTTTTTAATGAATTCTAGAAATTATATTAAAAATGTAAATAAATATTGGCAAATTTACTTTGAAAAGGTGACTCTTCTATCAAAATTTCCAATTGTTAGAAATGGCAAGGTAGTAGAGTATGTGTTTTTATATAAATTAGAAAACTTTAAAGGCTTTTAATTATAAACTCTTAAAACATTACCATTGAAACTAGTTTGATAAGTTTTAAGTGGTTGATTTGCAGGTCCTGCAATAATTGATCCATCAAAAATACTATATGTAGAAGCCGAACAAGGGTCTGATATAGTTAAGTCATTTTCAACATTTAAAATGCAGTTATTAATAGGTTCAAATGTAGCATGTCTGTCATAAACTAAAAATCCTGTTAAATCATACCTGTAAATAATTAAACCCTGCGACCCCTCATTATTAATATACATCCACCCTCCTGGAGAAGAGATGCTAAAGTAAGAGGGTAAAGAAGTATCAATATAAATATCAACAAATATATTAGGTACAAACTCATCCTTTTTGTTACAACCTAATGTAAAAATAGTTATAAAGATTATAACCGATAGCTGTTTTATTTTATTATTAATCATATACATAAAGTTAAGTTTTTATTATTGTACAACATAGTAAGATTAAGTGGTTAAAGTTTATTTTTTAATAAAGTAAGAATACACTTAACTCAATGATTTACGTTTTATACGATTTACTAATAATAATTAATTAAATTTAACAATCTAAAGTGTCATTATTTATGGTTTACAGAATTCTATTCGTTTTTTCTTTGTTTTTTGTATTTCTAACAACTAAGGTTTCTTCTCAAAATGTATTGACATTTAAGCAAAATAAAGGAAAAAAAACTAAAGTAGTAAGTGATAAAAAACAATTAAAGTTAGTAGAGAAACAGAAAAAAAAAGAGAAAAAAGAAAAACAAAAGCATACAAAAGCTGCTAAAAAGCAGCATTTAAATAATCAAGGTAGTACTCCAGCCGGTAGAAAAAGGAAAAAACAAATTAAGAAAATGGAGAGAGATAGAAAAAAAGGAAAATTTTAAAGTGTTTTATTAAAGTAAGTTTTGTTGATGATATGAACAAGCTTTGTTAAAAATTCTTTATATTTACGCCTTTTTTAGTGTAAGTATTTACTAAAATTCAACTCAAATAATATGTTAAAACGATTACTATTTACCCTAATCATCACGTTGTCAGCTATTTCTGTTAGCGCGCAAAGTGGTACCGGGACTTTAAAAGGTTCTGTTTTAGAAGAGTCTAACGGAGAAACAATTCCGTTTGCCAATGTTGCATTAATGCAAGGAGAAAGAGTTATAAGTGGAACATCAACTGATTTTGATGGTGTTTTTCAATTAACAAATATTCCTCCGGGTTCTTATGATGTGAGATTCTCATTTATTGGATATAACACGGTTATTAAAACAGGTGTTGTGATAAATTCTGATAAAATAACCTTCTTAGATAAGGTTACGATGTCAGAGCAGGCCGATCAATTAGATGCTGTTGTTATTACTTCATACTCTGTTCCTTTAATTGATAAAGATGGTGGTCCTTCTGGTGGGGTTTTAACAAAAGAAGAGATTCGGAATTTACCAACTAGAGATATTGGACAAATGGTTGCTCAAACTGCCGGTGTTGCCCAAGGTGAAGATGGTAGTTTAAATTCAAGAGGGGCTAGAGCCAGCTCTAATATTACTTTTGTAGATGGAATGAAAGTTATTGGAGCAGTAAACATACCAAAAGGTGCAATACAAGAAGTTAGTGTAATTGTTGGTGGTACACCGGCAAATTATGGAGATGCAGTTGGAGCTGTTACTTCTATTACTACTGCTGGGGTTACAGATCAATTTCATGGTGGTGTAGAGCTTGTATCATCTG
>CALTNV010000003.1 GCA_943845485.1 uncultured Flavobacteriales bacterium
GATTGTTAACAATTCCTTTATTATCAACTCCATTAATATGTAATATTGCTTTAAAATCTTGTTTCGAGGAGTCAATCCATTTAGCAAGCATAACTCTATATGCATAGTTTGATTGTAATGATATTGCATTAGGGCAATTTTTTTTTCCTGAAGAAGTAAATGAGGCCTACGGAGAAAAGAAAACATTTGTTTTTGGTCCTGAAACTATTATACCTAAACCTTTAGATCCTCGATTAATTACTAGTGTTGCTCCTGCAGTAGCAAAAGCAGCTATGGATTCTGGAGTAGCAAAAGCTCCTATTTCTGATTGGAGTAAATATAATTTAGATCTAGAGAAAAGACTTGGTAGAGATGAAAAGGTTTTAAGAACAATTACAGACAAAGTTAAAAAGAAACCTCAAAGAGTTGTTTTTGCTGAAGGTGATAATTATAAAATATTAAAGGCAGCTCAAATAGCTAAAGAAGAAGGATTGGTTGAGCCTATTTTGTTAGGGCGTAAAGATCAAATTCATCAATTAATGGAGACATATGCCATTGATATGGATGGTGTAACTATTATAGATCCTAAAGATGAAGAAATATTAAAAACAAGATTAGCTTATGCAAAAGAACTGTTTGTTCAAAGAGAGCGAAAAGGTTTAACTGAATATGAGGCAGCCAAATTAATGCGTGAAAGAAACTACTTTGGAGCTATGATGCTTCAGGTTGGTGATGCTGATGCTATGGTTTCAGGATTAACAAGAAACTATAAGGATGTTTTAATGCCTGGAATTACAATTTTAGGGAAAGATGATCAAAGTGATATCGTTGCTGGTATGTATTTGTTACTTACTAAACAGGGTCCATTATTTTTTGCAGATACAACTGTCAATATAAATCCTACTGCAGAGCAATTAGTTAAAATTACTACAATGGTGGATAAGGCTGTTAGAGGTTTAAATATTACCCCTAACATTGCAATGGTTTCTTACTCTAATTTTGGTTCAGGAAAAGGTGAAGACTCAAATAAAGTTTCAGAGGCCGTAGAAATACTTCATAAAAATTATCCTAAAATAAATGTTGATGGAGAAATTCAAGCTAATTTTGCTTTTGATAATGATTTGTTAAAAGAGAAATTTCCTTTTTCAAAATTAGTTGATAAGAAAGTTAATGTATTAGTGTTTCCTAACTTATCTGCAGGAAATATAAGTTATAAATTATTACAAGAAAAAAGTGAATTTGAATCTGTAGGACCAATTTTATTAGGTTTAAAAAAGTCTTATAATGTTTTACAGATGGGGGCTTCAGTACGAGAAATTGTTAATGTCGTTAAAATAGCAGCCTTAAATGCACAATCTTTAAAAAATAGAAAATAGTATTTGATGATAGTTCAGATAAAAGGGAAATTAGTAGAAAAAAATCCATCGTCAGTTGTTATTGAAACTAATGATGGATTAGGGCGAGAAGTTCAAATATCATTATATACCAATTCCAAAATTATAGAAGATGAAAATATTTTTCTTTTTATAGAGCAAATTATAAGAGAAGATGCTAATATTCTTTATGGTTTTTCATCAAAAGAAGAAAGGAGATTATTTCAGTTGCTAATTACAGTAAGTGGAGTTGGAGCTAATACTGCTCGTATGGTTTTATCATACCTTGAACCACTTGATGTAGTTCAGGCTATATTATCTGAAGATGTTAATGCTATCAAATCTGTAAAAGGGATTGGAGCTAAAACAGCTCAAAGAATTATTGTTGATTTAAAAGACAAAGTAGCTAAAGAAAACATGATTTCTGGAGAAGAAATTTCTATTTCAGTTTCTAATAATAAAAACAAAAATGAAGCGTTAGTAGCTTTACAAGCTCTCGGGTTTGCTGCTTCTGCTGCAGAAAAAGCAATTAATAAGACTTTAAAATCATTAAATGAAAATGCTACTGTTGAGGAAATAATAAAAGCCTCTCTAAAGAATTTTTAGTAAAACTGAACTGTTGAACACCATTAAATTTAAAATACTAAGCTTTTTAGCGTTTATGTTAATTAATTCTGTCTTGTTTTCACAAGACCAGAATGATAGTATTCTAAATTCTTTACCTTTTCCTATAGAGCAATCTATAAATCCAACCGTTGAAAATAATGGTAAAGGAATTGATTTAAATGATCCTAGTAATATTGAAACTAATTATCAATATAACGAAGACAAAGGAACTTACTCTGTTGAATCTAAAATAGGTGAATTTAATTATAAAAATCCTACAGAAATGACAATGGAGGAATACCTTAAGTATTCTGAACAAAAACAAAAAGAAGATTTTTTTAAGAAAAAAATAGAAGAAAATAATGGTACTGCTAGTAATAACGGAACATCAAGTGCAGATAAAATCAATGAATTAGATATAGGTGTAAAAATAAAAAGTGAACAGTTCGATAGAATATTTGGTGGAAATAGAATTTCTATGAAACCTCAAGGTTCTGCAGAAATTAAAATGGGAATTACATCTAATAAAACTGATAATCCTGCAATACCTGTAAAAAATAGAAGACTTACCACTTTTGATTTCGACCAAAACATACAAGTCAATATTGTTGGTAGTGTAGGTGATAAATTAAAAATTTCAACTAATTACGATACTAAAGCTACTTTTGATTTTCAAAATCAAGTGAAAATTGAATACACTGGAGATGAAGATGAAATAATTAAAAGTATCGAAGCTGGTAATGTAAGCTTGCCTTTAAATAGTTCATTAATTACCGGTTCTCAAGGCTTATTTGGTGTTAAAACAAAATTGCAGTTTGGCCGATTAACATCTACCGTTGTTTTTTCTCAACAAAAATCAGAAAAAAAATCAATTGAAGTTAAAGGTGGTGCTCAAGTAACCGATTTTGAAATTGATGCAGATTCTTATGAGGCTAATAGGCATTACTTTTTATCAATGTATTTTTACGAGAATTATGATGCTACGGTTAGCAGTATTCCTGTAGTTCCTCAAGGAGCTACAATTAATAGAGTAGAAGTATGGGTGACTAATACTACTGGTAATTATGAAGAAACAAGAAATGTTATTGGTTTTACAGATATTGGCGAATATCCTAAAACAGCTTCAAACGTAGGTGGGTTTTCTTTACGAACATTTAACCAAGCCAATTTTAATAACAACTTCCCTGATAATTTACAAAATGACCTATATCCCACTTTAGCAAATGATCCTAATGTTAGAAGTTATGATAATGCTAGTTTAACTTTAAATCAACCACAATCTTTTTATAACCCTCCAACAGTAATGGAGCAGGCTATAGATTATGAAAAAATTTCTAATGCTCGAAAATTATCTTCTTCAGAATATAGTATAAACACTCGTTTAGGGTTTATTTCATTGAATCAATCATTGAATAATGATGAAATGCTTGCAGTTGCATATGATTATACTGATAAAGATGGGAAAATTCATCAAGTAGGTGAGTTTTCTACCGATGGTATTAATGGCGCTGATGCATTATTAGTAAAATTATTAAAAGGAACATTAGTTAGAGTTGATTCCCCATTGTGGAAATTAATGATGAAAAATGTATATAATATTGGCGCATACCAGTTATCTCCAGAAAAATTTATATTAGAAACATTTTTTAGAAATCCTAATACAGGATCTGATATTAATTATCTTCCTGTTGAGCCAATTAATGGATTACCTCTATTACAAGTTTTAAATTTTGATAGATTAAATGCCAATCAAACTAATAGTCCAGATGGATTTTATGATTTTATTGATAATGCATCAACAAGTCCTGGAACAATTAATTCAAGAAATGGTAGGATATTTTTACCTGCTACTGAACCATTTGGGTCTTACCTTGAAAAAAGGATGCAAAGATTAGGCGTTGATCAAACTTTAATTAATCAAACTATCTTTACCCAATTATATGACTCTACAAAAGCTAAAGCTCAGCAGTTTCCTGAGTTTGATAGATATTCACTGAAGGGGAATTATCAGTCTTCATCAGGGTCAGAAATTCCTTTAAATTCTATTAACGTGCCAGAAGGGTCTGTGACTGTAACAGCAGGTGGTGCAGCTTTAACAGAGGGTGTTGACTATACTGTAGATTATATGTTAGGTAGAGTAAAGATTTTAAATACTAGTTTATTAGAGTCTAATACTCCAATTAATGTAGATTTTGAAAGTAACTCTTTATTTAATATACAAACTAAAACACTTATAGGTGCTAATTTTGAATATGAATTTAGTAAGAAATTTCATATAGGGGGGTCAATACTTAAATTAAGTGAAAAGCCACTAACACAAAAGGTAAATGTTGGTTCTGAACCTGTATCAAATACTATTGCAGGGGTGAATTTAGATTATGCTACAGATGCTCCTTGGTTAACTAATTTGGTAGATAAAATACCAGGTATAAATACCAAAGCAAAATCATCAATTAGTTTAAAAGGTGAGTTTGCATATTTAATTCCAGGACAACCAAAGTATATTGGTTCAGGTGGGATTAGTTATATAGATGATTTTGAAAGTAGCCAATCATCTATTGATATTAAAAGTAATTACTCTTGGAAGTTAGCATCAACTCCTATGGGGCAGCCCGACCTTTTTCCAGAAGGTAGCTTATTTAATGATTTAGCTTATAACTTCAATAGAGCTAGTTTGTCTTGGTACTCCATAGATCCTTTATTCTTTAGAAATAATGCATTTACTCCAGAGAATATCAGGGGAAATCCTGAAATTCAAAATGATCAATATCAAAGAGAGGTGTTTTCTCAGGAATTATATCCCAATAGAGAGTTTCAAGCTGGTACACCAACCAATGTTAGAACCTTAGATCTATATTATAGACCTTCAGTCAGAGGTCAATATAATTATGATACTCTTCCTGGAGCATATTCAGCAGGAGTAAATACAAGTACAGGAGAGTTAAATATTCCTGATTCTAGATGGGGAGGTATTACTCGTGCTCTTCAAACAACTGATTTTGAATTGTCTAATGTTGAGTATATCCAATTTTGGATCATGGATCCTTTTGATCAAGATGCTGTTGAGGATGGACATGATGGTGAAGGAACTTTGTATTTAAATTTAGGTAATATCTCGGAAGATGTTTTACGTGATGATAAAAAATCTTTTGAAAATGGATTACCTACAGATGCAGCAGGAGCAATTGATATAAGTGGTGATACTGAATCTAATTGGGGGAAAATTCCAGAAGGACAGCAGTTAGTTCAAGCTTTTGATACTGATCCTCAAACTAGGGAATTTCAAGATGCAGGAATCGATGGTTTAATAAATGAGGCAGAGGATTTATTTTTTAATGGTTATAAAAATTGGATTCAGGCAAATATTAGTACAGCTATTAGTCCTGATATTGTGGCTGATTTATCATCAGATGATTACATATATTATTTAGATGATTCTTATGATACTGATGATGCTAATATTCTTGAAAGGTATACCAAATTTAACAATCTAGAAGGAAATTCTGCTGAACAAATAAATGTAGATTTACCTACTGCGGCTACTACAATTCCTGATGTTGAAGATATTAATGGAGATTTTGTTACTTCAACAGCAGAACAATATTATCAATATAAAATTGAGCTGAAGAAATCGAATATGCAAGTTGGGCAAAATTATATTGTTGATGAAATTATTGGTGTACCTGCAAATAGTGGTGTTGATAATATAAAATGGTATCAATTTAAAGTCCCAATTTCAAACCCAGATAAAGTTATAGGAAGCATTTCCGATTTTAGAAGTATTAGGTTTATGAGGATGTTTTTAGCAGGTTTTGATAAGCCTGTAGTTGTACGTTTCGGTTCTTTAGAACTAGTACGAGGTGATTGGAGAAGGTATTCTCTTTCATTGGAGGAAAATTCTATTGGTATATCTCCAAGTCCTGATAATACATTATTTGCTGTTGCTGCGGTTAATATTGAAGAAAATAGTTCAAGAAAACCTATACCTTACGTTATTCCTCCAGATATTCAAAGGGAGTTACAACAAGGTACGCAAGCTATTCAGCTAAATGAACAATCTATCCAAATGGAAGTTTGTGATTTAAGGGATGGAGATGCTAGAGCTATTTTTAAAGATGTTCCCTTAGATGTGCGTTCATATAAGAAAATGAAAATGTTTGTCCACTTAGAAGAGGTACTTGAAACTCAATTAAATGAAGGAGATTTAACTTTATTTGTCCGTTTTGGATCTGATTATAGTCAAAATTTTTATGAATATGAATTTCCAATGGTGAAATCACCATATAATAATTCTGATCCCAATGCTGTTTGGCCTGAAGAAAATAATGTGGAAATTGAGTTTGAAAGATTCACTGATTTAAAAATACAAAGGGATCAATTAAACTACTCATTACTTAAAGATTATATTATTGAAGGTCCAGACGGAAAACAATTTAAAGTAAGGGGTAATCCAAACATGAGTGAATTAAAAAACATTATGATTGGTATACGAAATCCATCTTCAACCAATGATAACCCCTATAAGCCTGATGATGGACTTTCTAAATGTGGTATTGTTTGGGTAAATGAATTAAGACTTACAGATTTTATTAATAATGATGGTTGGGCAACTATAGGTCAAATGAATGCTAAATTAGCTGATTTTGCTGATGTTTCGGTATCTGGAAGAATGAGTACTCCTGGCTGGGGAAGTTTAGAGGAGAAAGTTAGTGATAGGCAACGTGAAACAATTAAAGGAATTGATGCGCAAACAACCATTCAACTTGGTAAGTTTGCT
>CALTNV010000004.1 GCA_943845485.1 uncultured Flavobacteriales bacterium
ATAAGAAAAGCAGCCTAAATAGGCTGCTTTAATCTGAATTATATGTTTAAATATAATATTATCCTTCTACTACTTCAAACTCAATAGTTTCAACTATTGTTTTATGTAACTTCACTGAAGCTTCATATTTACCAACAGTTTTAACATCAGACTTTAATGTAATTGCTTTACGCTCAACATCTAAGCCGTTCTTTTTAATAGCATCAGCTAATTGAACATTTGATACGCTACCAAAGATTTTACCGTTTTCACCAACTTTAGCTTCAACCTTAATAGTTAAACCTTTTAATTTTGATGCTAACGCCGTTAATTCTTCAACTAACTTAGCCTCTTTATGAGCTCTTTGACGTAAAGTTTCTTCTAATTGTTTTTTAGCAGACGCTGTTGCTAAAATAGCTTTCCCTTGAGGAATTAAAAAGTTTCTTCCGAAACCAGCTTTAATAGTTACAACATCATCTTTGTAACCTAATTTATTGATATCTTCTTTTAAAATAACTTCCATGATACTACTTTTAAATAAGTGTTAAACGCTAACGATTATTTTAATAAATCGGCAACATATGGTAAAATAGCTAAATGACGAGCTCTTTTTACTGCAGTAGATACTTTTCTTTGGTATTTTAAAGAAGTACCAGTAATACGTCTTGGTAAAATTTTACCTTGCTCATTTATAAATTTTATTAAGAAATCAGGATCTTTATAATCGATATATTTAATACCTGATTTTTTGAAACGACAATATTTGTCTTTCTTGATATCAATACTAATTGGATTTAAGTATCTTACATTATTATCTTGTGCCATAATCTACAGTCTTTTTAATTAAGCTTTTGAACTTTCTTTTAATTTAACTTTTCTCTTTTCAGCAAATGCTTCAAAGTGCTTATCCATTTTAACAGTTAAGAATCTCATTACTCTTTCATCTCTTCTGAAAGCTGTATTGAAAGGCTCAATTACTGTTCCTGGCGCATCAAACTCAATTAAATGATAAAAACCTGTAGTTTTTTTCTGAATTGGGTAAGCTAATTTTTTTAATCCCCAATTTTCTTGAGAAGTAATAGTAGCTCCATTCTCTTTAAGCAAATCTGTAAACTTGCTTACTGTTTCCTTTACCTGATCTTCAGATAAAACGGGAGTTACTATGAAAACAGTTTCGTAACGATTCATAATTTATTTATTTAATTAATAATTTAAAACGCAAAATTAGGTATTATTTTTATATAATACAATTTTAATTCAACACATCCTCTTCTAACCATTCTGCAAAGTTTAATAACTCAGCATCTTTATACATAGAACTCATAATTTGAATTCCAAATGGCAATTTATTTGATGGGAGTGTCATTGGCAATGATATAGCTGCATTACCTGCTATATTTGCTTGAACTGTAAATATATCTTGTAAATACATTGCAATAGGATCGTCAGAATTTTCTCCAAATTTAAAAGCAACATCTGGACAAGTTGGTGTAATTACATAATCGTAATTCTCAAAAATCTCTTCTGTTTTATTTTTTATAATACGTCTTACTTTCTGCGCTTTACCATAGTAAGCATCATAGTAACCAGAACACAACACAAAAGAACCTAACATAATTCTTCTTTTAACTTCTTCTCCAAACCCTTCCGTTCTTGAAGCAACGTATGTTTGATTTACTCCTTCTGCATTTTTACTTCTATATCCAAAACGAATACCATCATACCTTGACAAGTTTGCTGATGCTTCGGCAGTTGTTAAAACATAATAAGTAGGAATTAAATAATCTAAATAAGGAAAAGAAACTGGCTCAATGACAAAACCGATTGAACGAAGTTTTTCAAAAACTTTTTCTATTTCTTGTTTAATCTCAGCATCGAGTCCTTCAGAGTCAAAACAATCTTTTAAATACGCTATTTTTCCTGATGTTTTAGAAACCTGAACCTCTGATGAAGAAGGAATATCTTTTTGATACAAAGTACTATCAAATTCATCTTTTCCTTTAATCACATCCATCACCACATTTACATCTTCTACACTTTTAGTGAAAGGACCTATTTGATCGAAAGAAGAAGCATATGACAATAAACCGTGTCGAGAGACAACCCCGTAAGAAGGCTTATAACCTACAACACCAACAAAAGATGCTGGTTGACGTATAGAACCTCCAGTATCGCTACCTAAAGTTATATGACATAAGTTAGCTTTGACTGCTGCTGCAGAACCTCCAGAGGAACCTCCAGGAACACGTTCTTTATCAACAGGATTTAAAACCTTTCCATAATAAGAGGTTTCATTTGAACTACCCATTGCAAACTCATCACAATTTAAGCGCCCAATAATAATCGCATCCTCAGCTAATAATCTTTCAACAACAGTAGCACTATAAACAGCTTCAAACCCTTGTAAAATTTTAGAAGATGAAGAAACTTTATGTCCTTTATAAGATATATTATCTTTAATACCTATTACTAAGCCTGCTAATTTACCAGCAGTACCTTGTTTAATTTTTTGTTGGATTAATTCAGCTTTTGCTAAACTTTCTTCACCCCAAACTTCAAGGAAAGCATTAATATCTTTTTGATCTTCAATATTTTGCAAATAGAACTTTACTAATGACTCAACAGTGATTTGACCTGATGCTAAATCATTTTGAATAGACGATAATTTATGATAGTTCAATGTAAAAGGTTTAATAAGTTAAAATTATTTTTCTGTTTTATCAGAATCAATTTTATCTTTTGATTTGTCATCTTCGCTATTTGTAGCATCTTTAAATTCTTTCATTCCTTTACCTAAACCTTTCATTAATTCAGGAATTTTTTTACCTCCAAATAAAAGTAGTATTGCCGCAATAATTAATGTGATTTGTAAAGGCCCAAAAGCACCTAAAATAATTGAAAAAGATGTCATCTTAATATATTTATAAATTTATAGTACAAATTTAAACAATTATAAAGAAAAAGGCTACATAGTTTAAAAATATGTTTATTACACTATGTATTACGTTGTAAGCCATGTGATGTTCTGCTATACACCCCTTTATCTATAAAAATAACAGCATCGTGTATTGTTGCAAAAACAGTATTTTCATTAATTTCAGCTTGAATCACTGAATGATGAATTTCATCTCTTAAAGGTCCTTTTAGGTTAGTAATTAAAAAATATATGTTTTTTTGTTTTAATGAAGCGAATACTGTTTTTAGCATATTCATTGAGGTTGCATCTATTCCGTTTACAGATTCTGCATCAAAAATAACATACTTTAATTTAGTCATATCTCTTTCAGCAATCCACTTAAACAACTGCTCTTTAAAATAAGATTGATTGGCAAAATACAAACGATCATCAAATCTAAATATCAAGATATCTTCTCGCACAATTACATCATCAAACCTATCTGTATTTCTATATAAATCGGCTTCTTTAACCAATCCTAACTCAGTCATATGAGGTCTTGAGATATGAAATAAAACAAGTAAAATTGACCCAACAACCCCTATCAACAAACCTAACTGAACACCAAATATTAAGGTGATTAAAAATGTAATCACCAAGATTATGAAATCTCGTTTATCATTAAACAACAACTCTTTACTTTCTTTTATCTTTATTAGTTTTATAACAGAGGTGATGATAATGGCTGCTAAAATTACTTTTGGAAGAGGGTACGTTTGAAAAACTGGCGTAAAAAACAATAATGTTAATAATATAAATACAGAACTAACAACACCAGCTATTTGAGTTTTTGCTCCTGACGACTGAAAAACGGCACTTCTAGAAAAACTTGCGGAAACAGGAAAGCCTCTAAATAAACTACCTATAATATTTGAAAAACCTATAGCAATTAGCTCTTGACTTGGCTTTAATGCAACTTTATCATCTATTTTTTCTTGTGCTTTTGAGATTGAAATAGCGCCCACATACCCCATCAGACCTACAGTTAATGCAGTTGGCAACAACTGAGTAATTTGTTCTAAATCAAACGTGGGCATCACTATACTTGGTAATCCTTTTGGAATATCCTTCACTAAAGTAAGTTGGTAAATTGATAAATCAACAAAATGAGCTATCACCATTCCAATAGCTACTAAAATTAATACATAAGGAAGTTTTGGTGCTATTTTTTTTAAAACGAAAATAAATGTGATACTCAACAACCCAACCATTAAAGATATCATATTCCATTGTGAAAAACGAGCAAAAAGTTGATATATTAAATCAAAGACATTGTCATTTTCTACCCTAATTCCGAAAACAGTTTCAAATTGTGAGGCTGCGATAATAATTGCTGCTGCGGAAGTATACCCAACAATAACAGGGTAAGAGAGGAAATTAACAACAAAACCAAACCTTAAAAGACCTAAAACAGCTTGAATAACTCCCACCAATAAAGACAATGTTATAGCAAGACTTAAATAATGTTCGGAACCTGGTTCTGCTATCATTTGTAAACCAGTAATCACTAAAATAGAATCTAAAGCTACAGGACCTATGGATATTTTATTTGAGGTTCCTAGCAGTGCGTATACTATTGGTGGAAGTACTGAAGAGTACAAACCGTATACCGGAGGTAAACCCGCAACTATAGCATAGGCCATACCTTGAGGAATAAGTAAGATACCCACCGTTAAGCCAGCTACTAAATCTTGTTTAAAAACAGTCTTATCATAGCCTTTCAACCATTTAATAATTGGGAATATGACATTTAGCATAAAATTTTATTTATTATAATCAAAATTTTGCAGCTTACTAATTAACTTCTGAAGATGCATATTTTTCTTATTATTTCTTGTTCTTATAGCAGTATTAGTGAAAAATTGATGATTTGATAAAAAATTCACTTGAATTTCATCCCATTGTTTGTAAGAACTCACAAAATGTCTTTCCATTAATTCTTTTCTCAAATCATCGGCAATTAAATCAAAATCGTCTCGCCCTAAATAATCCAAATCTGCATCACACATAATCTGCTCTAATAAATCTTTAGGTTCGTGAGGTAACATTGTTACTAAAATCAACCTACTAATTGTTTTAACCTCTGATTTATTAAATCCAAATTTGGGTAAAATTTCTTGCGCCATTGCTACACCAATAGGTTTATTTTTAGAATATTGTTCTACAAATCCAGCATCGTGAAATAAGGCTGCTGTTTTTAATAAAAAGATATTTTTTCCTTTTACTCCCTCTTGAATAGCTAATCTTTCTGCGGCTTCACAAACATCTAAAGTATGATTTAAATCATGATAATATAAATTATTTGGTAGTTTCTCTTTCAAAAAATCAACAATATAAGATTCTGCTTTTTTATAGTTAATGGTACTATAAATATGTAAGTTCACATAATCAAAAAAAGCCTCGTTAGGAACTAACCCCTCTCCATTTTCTGACAATTCAGGCTTAATTTTATCTACAAAATACATATCTACATAACCTACATTCTTAGCCAAAACTTTACCTCTATAGGTACAGTTAAAAAAAGGTTTAATATATTGATAGGTATTTTCAGAAACATTCACTTTACCCTCCATACCGCTTGTTTCCATCCTACTGGCCAAATTTACCGTACTTCCCCAAACATCGTATTGAATCCGTCTAACACCAATCACACCAGCAAGTAACTCCCCAGAGTTAATTCCTAATCTAATCTTCCAAGGTTTATCTTTATGATCGTATTTCTCATTAAACTCAACCATAAACTTCTGTATATTTAATGCAGCAAGAGTTCCGTATATCGGATTACTTTTACTTCTTAAAGGAACACCACCTACACACATATACGAATCTCCAATTGTTTTAATTCTTTCTAATTGAAATTCCTCTAAAATTTTATCAAAACCAACAAACATATGCTCTAGCTTTTTGACTAAAGAAACTGGATCACTACTATGTTCATCTGCTATGTTTGTAAACCCAACAATATCTGTAAACAACACTGTTGCTAAGGCGTATTTTCTTGCAGGAGCTTTACCATTAATTTTTAATTCTTCTACGGTATTTTGTGGCAATACATTGTACAACAACTTATCAACCATTTCTTTTTCCTCTTCTAAGGCCTCTTTTTGTAACTGTATTTTGTTTTTTTGCTCTAAAACTTCTTTAGTTCTTGTTCTAACAAGTAATTCAAACTTTTCTTTTTGATTTTTAATTAATCTAAATCTATTTCTAACTACAATATAAACCACCAGAGAAAAAGCAACAATAATCAAAAAACGAAACCACCAAGTTTGCCAATAAGGAGTTGAAATGATAAAACTAATTGTTAATGGTTCTTTTGTCCATAAACCATCATTGTTAGATGCATAAAGTACAAACTTATATTCATTTGGATTTAATTCGGAATATACCACTTTTCTATCTGAAACAGCTTGACCTAAAGAATCTTGGAGCCCTTCTAAGAAAAACTTATATCTATTTTTTGACGGGTCAGCATAATGCAATGCAGAAAAACTAAATTCAATATTATTTAAATCATATTCAAGCACGAATGGTTCTTGGTTGTTAATCTCTGATTTATAACTCAATAAATCAGAAGATAAATTTCCATGGAAAAGAGATTTACCATTCACCTTAATATCATTAATAAATATTTTAGGTAAAATACTATCATCAACAATTAAAGCTGGATTAAAAGCTGTAATTCCATTAATTCCACCAAAAAACATTTCTTTATCATCATTTATAAAATCTGCATTATGGTTAAACTCGTTACTCTGTAAACCGTCACTAATAGTGTAATTTTTAAAAATTTTATCATCAATACTAAAACGAGACAACCCTTTGTTTGTACTTAGCCAAAGATCCCTATTGTCAGCTAAAATACTATAAACCACATCATTAGGTAAACCATCTTTATAATTATATATTTCGGTTATATTCTGAGGAATGTTATATAACACAAGCCCTTCTCCATAGGTACCTAACCATAAAATAGAATCATTTTGCAAATACAATGACAACACCCCTGTTCTATCTAAAATTAAATTCTGTTTTTGTACCGATAACTGATGATCAATTTTTATTTCTCCATCTTTCCAGTATGCCCTACAAAGCCCATAAAAATCAGTTGCTAACCAGATATTACCTCTACTATCTATTTCAATATTTCTAATAACATCATCAGCCTGCTCATTTCCATCAATTGTAACAGGCTTTTTGGTAACAGACTTTAGAGTATGCCTATCTACAATTGATAAACCTGAATTTGTTGCCACATAGTAGTATTTTCCGTGAACAAATACATCGTGAATTTTTTGCCCATTAGGATGGGTAGAGTCTAACACTATTTTTTTAAAGTCAACGGGAGCATCTAATTGAAAACCTGGAGATGTATAAAATAAACCATCTACATACCCTAACAACATTCTATTATAAGCTTTGTCATAAAAACTCATATAAAGGGCATTATTATCTGGTATTTTGATATTTGATGTGATTCTTTTAGTGGTTGAAATGGCATTAAAATCTGCATTCATCCTAGAAACACCAATATCGGTACCAATCCAGTAGGCATTGTATTTATCCTGAGAGATTGACCAAACATTAGGGTTAGGTAAAGAGTTTATATTATTAGGATCGTAGCTGTAATGTTTAAATACTTGTTTATTTTGGTTAAGCGTATTGATTCCTAATTTTGTTCCTATCCAAATCGTTTTAGAAAAGTCCTCTAAAATAACAAGAATATTACTATTTGATAAACTACTAGCGTTACCTAACTCACTTTTGTAATTATTTGCAACATATTTTCCATTCTCATTTTCTACGATATAAATACCATTATCTGCCGTACCGATGTAGTAGGTGTCATTTTCTCCAACATAAACAGCTGTAATTGTTGTTCTAGGTAAACCTTTAAATGCTAATTGCAGCTTACCTTCATGAAGCTGATAAATACCTTCTGTTGTTCCTATAAAGAAAAAATCTTTAGAATTGGTTAAGCTCCAAACAGTATAGCCAGCTCCCTTAGAGTCTTGTTTTAAAACAGGTTCTAGCTTGTTTAATTCATTTAGCCTCCACAAACCATACTCTATTGTACCAACAAAAAGCTGATTGTTATAAAAACTCACCTTTGTTAATTGTGGCGTGTAGAGCAACTCATTATCAAAATAAATATTAGTGATTATCTCGGTAACTATATTATACTTTGTTAATCCATTATTAGCAGTAGCTATCCAAATTACACTATCATTCTCGGCTACCATAGAGGTTACCTTTTGATTTGTAAAATGATTTAATAAATGACGAGGTAAATCTTGGTTAATTTTTTTAGTAAATGGGTTTAAGATATTTAAACCGTTACTGGTTCCTACCCAAATATTATCATTTACATCTTGAAATAAACTGAGAACAAAATCATTGGTTAAAGTGTTTGAATCATCAATTTCATGGTAATAAGTTTCAAACTCAAACCCATCATAACGCTGTAAACCTTCTTGTGTTCCAACCCAAATAAAACCTTGTTTATCTTGAATCATTACATTAACAGTACTTTGAGAAAGGCCTTTATCTAACGACAAATGGTTAAATCTCAAGGTATTTGATTGCCCAAACAATGCCGATGTAAAAAACAATGCTAAGCAAAAATATAGATGTGAAATATATTTCATTTATGTAATAAGTTTATAATTCGTTAACAAATATTTGTTTTAATTTTTCAGCTTCTTTTTCCCATACCAAATCAAGTTTGGAAGCTTGTATATTTAATTGATATTGAGAGTAATTAGCCTTAATTATTTCCACCTTATTTTTAAATAACAAAGTAGTTGGTGCTTCTAAAGATACACCAAAATTATATTTTTGATTTAAAGTATCAACTTCAATTAATCCTTTCGTATAAATAACAGGTAAGTTACTTTGTATATAGTCAACCACCTTATTTGGAAGTGAACATTTATAGTTTATATTATCCGTTTCTTCTAATGAAACGCCGATAAAAGCTTTCTTGGTATATTTTTTTAATTCATTATAAGGTATTTGTCCTAAAAAATCAACATTTAAAACCTGCTCATCATTTACTTTCTTTTTCATTTCAGCCAACAAATCACCACCTCCAATAATTAAATAATCATACTCAGGCATTTGTTTAGCTGTTTCTATTAAAAAAGAAATCCCTCTTTTTAAATTAACAGCACCTTGATAAAGTATTATTTTTCTGTCTGAATTATTTTCTAAACAACCTTTAAAATCATCTATTTTAAAAGGTAAATTTCTTACCACGTCAAATTCTTTGTTATACATTGTATTTAAAACTTCAGCAACAGAGCTTGTAACAGTATATTGTTTATAAATCACATATGTTAAAGAAAATCGCTCAATTATTCGCCATACTTTTTGTACAATAGGTTTATGTTCTATTTCTGGAACTTGTGTAAAAACTTCATGACTATCGTAATACAATTTCTTTCTTCTTAACAAAGCAACTAATGAGCATCCTAATAAAGTATCCGCATCATTGGCTAATATGAAATCGAATTTTTTAAATAAAAGAAAAAAGAAAATTGAGATATTATAAGACAAATAAAACAGTATACCTTTTTTAAACCACGATTTTATAAATGCAGTTTGGTATGGTAATGATGATACTTTGTAAACCTTACTTTTTTTACCAACCAAGGTAATGTTAATATGATAAGAAGCCAAAGAGGAGCAAACTTTATGCAAACGTTGCTCGGCAACTAAATTATTAGTTACAAAAGCATAGCCTTTTCTCTGTATTTTCATCATCTTTTTAAAATAATAATTTTATTATTGTACTATAAAGGTAAAATATGAAACTAAAATATCATAAACATTATGAAATTGATAAACAAAAGTGGGATCAAACTATACAAAGTAGTGATTCTCCATTAGTTTATGCAATGTCGTGGTACCTTGATATTGTTTCTCCTAATTGGAGTGCCATTATAAGTAGCGATTATCAGTATGTAATGCCTATATGCATAAAACTTAAGTTTGGATGTATCCCTATCATTACACACCCCATACTTTGTCAGCAATTAGGTGTTTTTTCAACAGAAAATAAAAAAATTAGTAAAGAAAAAATTAAACAATTCATCAAACAGATTCCTTTCTACTTTGTTAAAAAAAATATTCAGTTTAATCATCTCTGTGAAAAAATAGAATCTTTCTCAGAAAGGCAGAATTTTATTTTAAACTGCAACAAAACGATTCAAGAACTTGAAAAAAATTACAGTAGTCAAATCAAAAGAAATATTAAAAAAGCTGTTAAAAACCACTTATCTTTTGATGAATACAAGGTTGAATTTGCCATTGAAGACTTTTTAAATTGGAAAGCTAATCAAGTAAACTTAACTAAATCTATTACACATCAATTCACATCTATTTTAAAACAGTTAAACCACCAACAAAAGCTTTTAAGTTACTATGTTAAAGATAGCCAAGGAAACGTTCACGCGTCATGTATCCTTATCCAATTTAAAAACACCCTTACCTTAGCTAGCTTAAGCTCTTCACCAGAAGGATTTAAAACAGGAGCATCATCATTACTTTTACACCGAATCATTCAACAAAACAGCTCAAAATCTGTTACCTTTGATTTTGAAGGTTCAAGCTTGAGTAGCTTAGCAAGATTTTATAAAGGTTTTGGAGCTACAAAACAAACTTATTACTTATATCAAAAACCATAAAAATGATTGATATACAACAAAACATCTCATTATTACCTTATAATACTTTTCATATTGATGTAAAAGCTAGCTATTTTGTTGAAATTCATCATGAAGACCAGTTAAAAGAGCTCATAGCCACTTCTATTTTTAAAGAAAATAAACACTTAACCCTGGGTGGTGGAAGTAATATGTTACTTACTAAAAACTTTGATGGGCTAGTTATTTATAACCAGCTTAAAGGATTTGATGTTGTAGAAGAAGATGATAATTATACAGTTGTAAAAGTACAAGGTGGAGAAAACTGGCATGAGTTTGTACTATGGTCTATTCAAAGTAAATGGCAAGGTTTAGAAAATCTTTCATTAATTCCTGGTAGTGTTGGTGCTTGCCCTATTCAAAATATTGGCGCTTACGGAATAGAGGTAAAAGATTTTATTACAACTGTTGAAGCCTTTAATTTTAGTACCGGAAAATTAGAAAACTTTAATAATGAAGCTTGCCAATTTGGGTATAGAAATAGCATTTTTAAAAACGAACTTAAAAATAAATACTTTATTACCAGTGTCACTTTTAAACTTAACAAAAAGCCAAATTTCAACATCAATTACGGCATCATTAAAGAGGCACTAGGAGACAAAGAAATCACTGCAAAAAACATTAGCGATGCAGTAATTAGTATTAGACAATCAAAACTTCCCGACCCAAAAGAAATAGGAAACAGTGGTAGTTTTTTCAAAAATCCTGTCGTAGATAAAATAGCTTTTGAAAAACTTCGTTTAAAATACGAAAACATGCCTAGCTATCAAATTGATGACAACCAATATAAAATTCCTGCTGGATGGTTAATTGATACTTTAAATTGGAAAGGAAAAACCATTGATCATAGATATGGTGTACATCAAAAACAAGCTTTAGTGTTGGTAAATTACACCAATGCTACAGGAAAAGAAATTTACGACCTTTCAACGGAAATTATTAAAGATGTAAAAAACAACTTTGATATTGAATTAGAAAGAGAAGTTAATATTTTATAAGCATGCCCAAAAAAATTATCAAATACCTTATAGGATTCATTATACTGGCCTTAACCACTATTATATTAATTAACATTAAAGTAGTTAACTTCAGTAAACCTTATTTATATCATGATGTTTCCGCTACGCCAAAAAACTATGTGGGTATTGTATTAGGAACCTCTAAATACAAAGTTAAAGGAGGTATCAATTCTTTTTTTCAGTACCGAATCAATGCAGCTGTTGAATTATATAAACAGGGTAAAATTAAAAAAATCCTTGTTTCTGGAGACAATAGCACTAAAAGTTATAACGAACCAGAAATGATGAGGGCTTCTTTAATTAAAAAAGGGATTCCTTCAAAAGACATTGTTTTAGACTATGCCGGCTTTAGAACTTTTGATAGTATGATTAGAAGTAAAGAAGTTTTTAATCAGCATAAATTCACCATTATCTCTCAAAAATTCCACAATGAACGAGCTGTTTTTATTGCTCAAAAGTATGGTATGGATGCCGTTGGTTTTAATGCCCAATCTCCCAATGAAAAATATACTTTTAAAACAAGGTACAGAGAGTATTTAGCAAGAGTTAAAATGTTTTTAGATATTTACATCTTAAATACCAGACCAAAATATTTAGGAAAAAAAGAAAATATTTAACATAAAAAAAAGGCTGACCAACGTGATGGCACAACCTTTTAAAACCTAAAAACTAATGAAAAAACTATCTGTTAACAGATAGTTATAATAATTAAATCAACTAACGTGCCAAAAACACTTACTTAATCAAATTCTTTACGTTCTTGCTTTAAGGTTTGTAACAACTCTTTTTTAAACGCTCTTTCTGCCTGATGCATTTGTATTATTTCTTTAGCCGTCATCACTTCTTTAAACTTTGAGTAATATTTTTTATCAATATCAAGCATTTGTTGTTTTGCCTCATATCGTTGTTTAATCATCTCCTCGGCTTGTGCCTCTGAAATCGCAGACATATCGTCTAATTTTTCTTTCTTAAACTCTTTTTTCAATTCTTTTAATTCTTCTTCTCTTTCAATACAAACAGCCCATACTGCTTCCATCTTTTGATCATCAAAATCTAATTCTTCTTGAAAAAACACTTTCTTCTCAGCGTTGATTTTTTCTCTCATCTCTGCTCTCATCTCTTTTTTACTTTGAGCATTTGCTGTCAATACCAAAGTTAACATTCCTAAAATGGCCATTACTTTCTTCATCTGTTATTGTTTTTATTGATTAAAAATTATTTATAATATCTTCTGTGGTAAACGATTCATCTTCGATGAAATAGTTAATAACTTCTTCGTCAGATAAATACTTCTCTGACTCTATTTCAATAGCTAAATCAATTATATTATCATCAACATCAGCTTCTATCAAATAACTTACTAAAACATCATTTTGGTTAATGGAGTTAGTAGAATTATTGAATAAGGAAGGAAACAACATCAATGCTACTAAAAAAGAGGCTGCTATGGATATACTTGAATACACCCACAAGTTTATTGACTTTCCTTTTTTCTTTTCAGGAATGGCTAATAAATCTTTTTCTAGCGATTTAAAATACCCTTTGGGGACTTTAAAAGAATCTTGTTTATTTTTTTGTTCCATACTTCTTTGACTTTGATTTTTTAAAAAGGTTTAATCCGTAACTAATAAATGTTCAATTTTTTTTCTGGCTTGATGATAATTACTTTTCACTCCTCCTAAAGATAAAGACATGATGTTGGCAATTTCTGTAAATTTTAAATCTTCATAATATCTGTAGTTAAAAACCAAACGCTGCTGTTGTGGTAACTGTAATAATGCTTGCTGTAGTTTTTTTTCTATTTCTTTTCCATCAAAATAATCGCTACTAAATAATTGATTTAATACCTCTGGATGTTGATTAATTGAAATGGCTTGTAGTTTCTTATTTTTTTGTAAATAAGGTAATGGTTTGGTTATAACTAATTCTATGTAACCAGGTAGATATACTACTCTCTAATTTAAACTTTGGTATATTTTTCCAAACCCTAATAAAAATTTCTTGCACTACATCATTGGCATCATCATGATCTAAAACCATTCGTCTTACTTGCCAGTATGTTTTTTCAGAGTAATTTTTAACAATACAATTAAAAGCTGGTTTAAAATCTTTACCTACTAAAAGTTGGTGTATGTGTTCTGCTGGGTTTTGTTCCATATTTATTTAGACCTCTTAATACCAAAAAGGTTTAATGGTTGATTATTTTTTTTAGCAAGATAGTAAAAACAAAAAAAGGAAGAGCCATAAATGACTCCTCCTAAAACCCAAAAACTAATGAAAAAATATCTTTTTACAGATATATTATATAGTTAAACAACTACCGTGCCAAAACAATCAAAGCCAACTCAATGAGTTGGCTTTGGTTTTATAATAATAATCGTATCTATTCTTTAATAAACTTTCCGCTTTCGGTTTTACCTGCTAACTGAATGTGATAAATATAAACGCCATGTTCTAAACCAGAAACATCAATAGTCGACTGATTTTTAACTAACTTTACAAACATTTGT
>CALTNV010000005.1 GCA_943845485.1 uncultured Flavobacteriales bacterium
AGCATTTCCCATTGAAAAGTTTTTAGCCCCTACTCCTATTGACAAAAACTCGTTACTATATTTCTGAGCACTTAAAAAACTCGGAATTAAAAAGAGAATAAAAAGAATACTATATTTGTTATGATTTGTCATTTGAACGTTAAGATACTTAATTTTAAACAAATATAACGAGAAAGAAATAAATAAATTGTTTAACTAAAACATTACATTTGATTAATATGAAAATCATAAAACAAATACCCAATTTAATAACTGGATTTAATTTAACATCGGGCTGTTTAGCTATTATTCAAATTTTTGATGGTGAAATTTATCTAGGGGCTTTCTTCATTCTTTTAGGTGCATTTTTCGATTTTTTTGATGGATTATCAGCTCGTTTATTAAAAGTTTCTTCAGAAATGGGAAAACAAATGGACTCTTTAGCAGATATGATTACTTTTGGTGTAGCACCAACTTTTATAGTATACAAACTAATTGAGCAAACAGAAATTGATGAATTAAAATATATTGCATTAACAATGGCTTTTTTCTCTGCATTTAGGTTAGCTAAATTTAACATAGATATTAGACAATCAAGCTCGTTTATTGGTTTACCTACTCCTGCAAATGCTTTATTTTGGCTCGCTATTCCACTTAGTAATGAATACATTCAAAATTCCTCTATTTCTAAAATCACTACTAATCCTTATTTTTTAATAATTGGATGCATTGTATTCTCTTTACTTCTTGTTTCTGAAATACCAATGTTTTCACTAAAAATAAATTCTTTAAAAATCAAAGAAAATAAAATAAAATTTAGTTTTGTTTTATTGAGTATTTTATTAATTGTATTATTTAGTGTTCAAGCAATATCAATAATCGTTTTATTGTATATAATATTTTCTATACTTCAATTGGTATCAAAAAAAAGTTAAAAGATTATTTATAATCATAGCATCCTTTAAAGTAAATAACTAAATTTGTAAATAAATTATATTTAAAGACATGGCTAACAAAAGAGAAATTAAAAAAGATATTTCGCACATCATTGGTGCAGTTGTTGAAGAGGCATACAATGTTCAATTAAACGACAAAACTAAAACAGAAGCTTCTGAAGTTATTATTGATGAAGCAGTTAACTTATATGATGCTCTTTTAGAAAGAGTTCATGGATATAAGACTAGTGAAAAAGGAAAAAGAAAAATGTATTTCAATAACATTAAGCATGACTTATTTGTTAAAGCATCTGATTTATTTGTTAAGGTTGAAAAACTTTAAAAAATAAATCACATAAAAAAAGCAGCTAAGAATATAGCTGCTTTTTTTATGTCTAAAAATTTAAAACCAAAACAAATTTTAACATCTTAGCAAGACATTAAAATTACTCAAATAGAGAAATAAATACAAAAAACCGAAAATATAAATATTTTCGGTTTTTATATTAAATGAAATTATTTTAACTAAAATATTTCTAAAATAAAATATTTCTTTTTACCCTTTTGAAGTACAATAAACTTATCGTTAATTAAGTCATCAGCATTAATTTCTTTGGTATCATTTACTTTATCTTTATTCACTGATATTGAATTGGCCTTTAATTCTCTTCTTGCCTCACCATTTGATTTAAGAAATCCTGATTCAACTAAACCTTCAATGATAGACATACCATTATTAATTTTTGAAGCTTCAATTTTTGCTTGTGGTACACCATTGAAAACAGCTTTAAAAGTTGATTCGTCAAGTTTCTTTAAGTCCTCAGAAGAGGATTTACCAAATAAAATATTTGAAGCAGAAACAGCTTTATCGTAATCTTCTTTAGAGTGAACTAAAGTTGTTATTTCTTCAGCAAGTCTCCTTTGTAAAACTCTTAAGTGAGGAGCTTCTATATGTTCTTCATTTAGTTGTTCTATAGTTTCTTTGTCTAAAAGCGTAAATGTTTTAATAAATTTTAAAGCATCTTCATCAGAGGCATTAAGCCAGAATTGATAAAATTCATATGGCGATGTTTTCTTTGGGTCTAACCAAACAGTACCCGATTCTGATTTACCAAACTTACCCCCGTCAGATTTTGTCATTAATGGACAGGTAAAAGCCCATCCTTCACTTTTCCCAATTCTTCTAACTAATTCAGTACCTGTGGTAATATTTCCCCATTGATCTGAACCTCCCATTTGAATTTTACAATCTAATTCTTTATTCAAATGATAAAAATCATATCCTTGTAAAAGTTGGTATGAAAATTCTGTGAATGAAATTCCTGTTTCAATTCTCTTTTTCACAGAATCTTTGGCCATCATGTAATTAACAGTTATATGTTTTCCTACATCTCTAATGAAATTTAGAAAACTGAAATCTTTCATCCAGTCATAATTATTAAGTAATAATGCAGGATTATCCTCTTTTTCAAAATCTAAAAACTTTGATAATTGAGTTTTAATTCCATTGATATTTTTTTGAAGTGTTTCTTCATCTAGTAAGTTTCTTTCATCTGCTTTCTCTGATGGATCTCCAACCATCCCTGTCGCACCTCCAACTAAAGCAATTGGTCTATGACCGTGTTTTTGAAAATGAACAAGCAATAAAATCGGAATTAAACTCCCAACATGTAATGAGTCTGATGTAGGGTCAAATCCAATATATCCAGTGGTTGTTTCTTTTGATAACTGTTCAGCAGTTCCAGGCATAATATTGTGTATCATACCTCTCCATTGTAATTCTTCTATTAATTTATTAGCCATTTTTCAAATAATTCTTTTTTTGTTCTTTCAAAGATATAAAACAATAAAAATAGATTAGTATTATTCCTAAAGGTTTTATAATTTAAAATCTTAAATAGATTATGAATCATCATTATGGGATACAAAAAAACAGTTCTTTTAGTTTTATCATTATTAATAATGATAACTGCTTTATTTCTCTTAAAATCAGATTTATTTTTAAAATCTAAAAATGATGTAGCTTTTGATTTAGCTTTAGAAATAAACCAAATCGATGAGGATTTAAATACCTTGAGTGATCTTAATGATATTAGTTTAAAAGATTTTTCATATGTTAAATTCAAAGATTCTAATATTTTAACGTGGAATATTAAACATTTTTCTATTTCAAATACTAAATCTTATTTTTCAGAAATCAATTCTACAGTACCAATTTATTTAAATAATGAACATCATATTTACAGGGGTAAAAAAATTACTATTGATTCAGATATTTTTTTTGTTTTTAAATCAATAGCTTTAAAAGGAACGTTAAATAAATCCTTTCTAACATATTTGAATGAAGATATACATGTAAACTATGTTAGTTCAGATAAAGTTGATTTTTTCTTTAATCAAGACTACTATAACACTTCTTTAAACATTTCATTAATTTACATTTTTCTTTTACTTGGTGTTATTTTATTTATTTATTCTTTTTATCAATTTTTGCTTAATAAACTATCAAAACCTTTAATTATACTAACTTCTTATTTAGTTGTATTTAGTCTATACTGTTTACTAAGCTATTTAAAAGTCTTTAATTTATTAAATTTTAAAAGCTCAATATCGCATTTTTATTCCAGTGAAGTTTCTGTAAGGTATATTGATTATGTGTTTTTTCTTTTTCTCCTGTTCTTTTTTTTACTTACTGTTTTTAGGAATAGAAGAGATTTCTTTTTTGTCATGAAAAAAAAGAAATTATTTTATTCATTACTTATTTTGTTGGTTTCAGGCATCATTTTTTATTTAAACACAAGTGTATTTTCTTTATTAAATCATTTAGATTTTATTGAGTTAAACCCTAACAGACTTTTACTTTTTAATTCTTTTAGTTATTTAGTTTATGTCATCATCATTATTCTTTTTATTATTTTATTAATAATTGTTTACTTTTTTAAAAGTATCATTGATAAAAAATTTATTCCTGTTGCTTTTTCAGTTCAACTACTCTTATTCCTTAGTATTGCTTCTTTTCAAACGTCAACATCTTTTGTAAGTATATTATGGTGTTTTTCACCTATGCTTTGTTTTTTCTTAAATGCTAATTTTAATCATCAGAAAAACCTTATCATATTTATTTTTCAAGGATTGTTATTTTCCTCAATGATGACTTATTATGTTATAAACATAGAGGAAAATAGCATGGATATGTTCTTAAATAACTATTCAAAAAGTGTGACTAGTGAAGATGAAAGTAACATGATAAATACTGCAACAAAAATTCAAAAATATCTTCATCATCATATAAATGATTTAAAACAACTAAAAGCATTTAGTAATTCTTTTTTCCAAGAAAGGCTAGCGCAGAATATTGAAAATGTATTTTTTCCATCAAAATTAGAAAGTGATTATTTTGATGTTCTTTTAATTGATACTAACTCCACTAATTCTCTTCTCAAAAATCAAGTATTGTATTTAGATAGTTTGATAAAATTGAAAGAAAATAGAATTGAAAATGATTTTTTTAATATTAAAGAATCTTATAGTGATTATAATTATGTTGGTAAATATACTTTTTCAGAATTAAATCTTTCTTTTTATATTTTATTTAAATATGATTTCATTTCATCTGCTCAAATTGATATAAGAGCATTAACTTTTTTAAATGATTTTCAAATAGGCCATTTAAAACAAGGAAAAATAGTTTATCAATATGGGTCCTTCATATCTCCTCATTCAAGTTATGTTTTAGAAAATGCTAATGAATGGACTTCTTATGATGAAAATGCTAAGACATTTTATCAAAAAACGATTAAGCCAAACTATGATATTTTCGTTTCAAAAGAAAAGACTTCTGTTATATATTACACCACCATTTTATCATTTGTGATACTTTTGTTTCTTTTAATTTTACTACTCATTTCGTTATATATAAACCCTCATTTTGTTTTAAATATTTACACTTTAAAGAGTAAAATTTACTTATCTCTTATACTAATTGTCATTGTTTCTCTAACTGCATATGCTGTGGGTTCTATTCGTTTTTCTAACAAACTACTTTCATATCAGTTAAATAATGACCGTGTTGAGCTAACAGAAGAGATTTTTAACTTAGTTAAAAAGTCAAGGGTTATTAATTTTTCAAAGAAAGATAGAATGTCGCTCTTCTCCTTGGAATTTTTTCCCAGCGTAGGTTGGATATCAAATGACGTGCATTCGTTCATTTATTTTAAAAATATTTTAAAAGAAAAAAAAAAATTTTTACTTTTTTAACAAATGAAATTATCAAAAAAAAAATTAATCGTATTTAAATTCTCGAATCACAAACCTTGTCCAAAATCTTATTTATTATTATCGAACAAAATTCCCAAAAATTTTTTTTTTGATAATTTCATTTGTTAAAAAAGTAAAAATTTTTTTTTTTCTTTTAAAATATTTTTAAAATATTTTTAAAATAAATGAA
>CALTNV010000006.1 GCA_943845485.1 uncultured Flavobacteriales bacterium
TTAATATTAAATTCTATAAGCTCCTCATCAAAATTTGCTTCACTTAATTTTAATTTATTTATTAATATTGAAACAAGAAAAGGTGTTACAATCTCTCTTTTATTGTGCTGAAAGTCAACATAGATAATTGAACAATCTAAAACTACATTAGCGAAAAGCGATGTATCTTTTAACTCAAATTGAACATCAATACCATCACCATATAGTTCATTACTAATCAACATGTCACAAAGATCTTCACACCACCAATGACTAAAATGGTCATAAAAGAAAATATAATTACTCTTGTAACTGTTTTTATCTAAAAAGGTATCGCACCCTTTATGGTGGGGATAAAAAGAGACTTCAACAGATTTCCCTCTTTCCAAATATGATTTAATTTTATTAAATAATTCTAAATTCACAATATATTAATGTAGAATTTTAATTCATTCTAGGTTCAAATTTAAGTCTGACTAATCATCCATTGGCTCAACCTCTCTATTTATGGTAATATATTCAGTTACATCAAATTCATTCTCGTCATAACTATACTCAATATATTTTTCAATGTGATCATAATCTTCACCTTGATAATTATCATCCCATTTATCAAACACTGATATAATCTCTTCTTTAAGCTGATTTAAATCCTCCTCTGTTAAGTTTAGACAATTTTCATCAACATAAATATCTAAAGTTGTAAACTCATTTTTTGTTGAGACGTAATTAAGATTAAATTCAATATCACTTTTAATCAGTTCATCTATAGTTTTTGAAGCATATTGACTGATTATCTCTAAAAATTTTTTTGTTAAAAGCTCGTCCTTGGAATGCTTATCAGAGTATTCATCATTTATTGTAGCTATTATTTTACATTGAATGCAATTATAACCGATAAAAAGTTCAATTTCACCTGAATCAGATTGATAATTCTCAGCTTCATACAAAAGATCTTCAAACTTTGAAAACCAATCATTCAGGCTATTATTTACTTCTTCGTCAGCAGAATTAATTTCAACTGAACTACCATAAGGCTCGGCACAAAAACTACCTTTAATTTTAAGTCCATTTTCTAACACCCTTAAGACATTATTGTATAGTTGTTTTTCCATAATTATTGTTTTAAGATAGATTTAATTAAATTACTAATGTTAATAACTATATTTTTTCTTGATTGCATAAACTAAGTTATTGTAATGTCTTAAAATATTTTTTTATCACAAATTTGAAAACTCGTCTGCTCAAATAAAAAGCGAATCCAACAGCAATTGGGAGAGAGGCACTAGATTTTAATGGATACATTAGAGCATAAAGGGGTATATAGATGCTAAAAAATAAAAAAACACGGATAAAAAACCTCTTAATTTTCCTCAAAATAAAATTTAACTTTGTGTTTTTGACATTCGTTTGAGTAGTTTTTTCTTTTGAACTTGATTCTTCAATTATTTTTTTTTCTTTCACTTCTTTAATGACTTTTTTCTCAACTATTTTATCAGAAATACTTTCATTTTTATTGATTATAAAAGGTTCTATTAAGTAGCTTATCAATCCAATAAATAAATAATAGGGAATTAAACAAAGAATAGGCAAAAAATCTTTTAATTCAAGGGGATAATTATGCTCTCGAGGGTGCCTAATTTGACCGAAAATGTGCTCATCAAAGTATCTCTCCCCATTCAAATAGACGAAATACGTAATAAAACATAACAAAACAATATTTATAAAAATAACGAGCGTTCTAATTAATCTTCTCCATTTGTATGAAGCGTAACCAAAAAAGAAAGTCTGAAGTAATTTATTCATGAGTGTAGTTTTGGTAAATATATTTATTTTCTTTTACATCAATCAATAGGATTGCGTAAAAGTGAACAGCAACCTTTGAAAATTACAGTAGTAAAAGGTCGCATGGAATGAGTATTCTTTGTAAGTTAAAACGATAATAGATTAAAATAGCTAAATTCAACTAATGATTACTCAATACAATTTATATCAAGAAATTAAGTATCATCAAATTAAATGAGGATGTCATCAATTTTAAGATTAGAAAAAAATTATTTACCAATTTATAAAAAGCAAAATTCCTTCCAAACACACTGAATCAATGCTAGTTGTTTTAATGTCAATATTCTATATTGACTAAATAATAGAGAAGAATTACACGAATTAAACGGAAAATAATTGTTAATAAAAAGCCATTTATGTGAAAAAGTTATAAAATTATTTTGTGATGTTTTTACCAATCTTTGTAAAAGAAAAAAGTCAACAGAATTGACCGAAATCGAAAACCATTGACTTGATGTTTTGAACGCCTCAAAGATATGTATTTTCTACTTCATTATCAATTTATGTTGGCATAAATCTAATGCCAATGATGTAAAACAATTGTAAAAATATCTTGATGACTACTGAATAATAGTAGGTATTCTTCTAATAAAGGGCTCCCAAAATGGGAGGTTGAAAAAAACTGCCCAATTTCAAATATTTCACTTGTCGTTCAAATGGCAGAAATAGCAAGTTTGGCAGCTTTAGTATTTTAAATTTAAAATAATTAAATCATGTTACAAATTAATTTTATGGACTCATTAAATGGGTCAAACAACAGAATCGTAGAGGTTCAAGAAGTTCTTGAACAAATCAAAAAAGGCATTTGGGAAAATGAAATAGATGATATCCAATATCATATAAATAATGGAGATACTAAACAAGCCGATAGGTTAAAATCACAACTCCCTGCTTTTACAATCTCTGCTACTTATAAAGGTGGGCGAAAGAAAGAAAATGTAGAATCTTATTCAGGACTATTGCATTTAGATTATGACAAGCTTGATAATATTCAAGATGTAAAGTCTAAAATAATAAGCAATCCCTTTACCTATGCTTCTTTTGTAAGCCCCTCAGGAAAAGGATTAAAAGTATTAGTTAAATGTGACAATGATTTAAGCACACATACCTTTGCTTTTAATGCACTAAGAAACTATTATGACAACTTGTTGGGAGTGCATTCTGATAAGTCCGTGAAAGATGTTCTAAGGCTTTGTTTTGTCTCCTTTGATAGCGATATGTACCTTAATGAAGATGCCGAGGTTTTTATGACTCAATCCTATCCAAATAATGAAACTAAATCTCTAAAGGATTTAGAATGGGTTTGGGATTTTACTTCAAAAAAAG
>CALTNV010000007.1 GCA_943845485.1 uncultured Flavobacteriales bacterium
TTCTGAGTATGTTTACAAAGTTGAAGCAGTTGGTTATGTAGGTAATTTAGGTACTCTTTCTGCTGTTGGTAATTTCTATGTTCACCCAACAGTTTCATCAAAAGAGATTCTAACTTCTGTAGATACTGTTACTCTTGATATTGAAGATCTATTTACTTCAAGACTTGGTTACCATAGTAATACAGTTAGATACTCTGATGTTTTGACTGATCAAACAGGTGATGCTGCTTTGTTATATAATAACTTCTTTATTGATAAAACAGCTAAAATTGATTCTGTTTATCTTGGTATTGGTGGTTATGCTAAAATTGGTGATGCCTCTTCATTATGGTCATATACTATATATTATGGTGATGAAGATTCTGTAAAAGTTGATATTACTTTAACTCCAGAAATGGTAGGTAAATTAGTTGCTTTTCCTGTAAAATCAGAGGAACTTGTTATTGATGAAAATGGAGTTCCTACTCTTGTTGTAACTAATGGAATTACTGTAGATCCTGAAGTAGATGGTCCTTTAGTTCAATTGTCAATTGAGAGTGCTGAAGATAAAGATGGTAGAATCGATTATTGTTTAGGTGCTTCTCCTGGATTTTCAAATCATACTTTCACTTTTGCTGGAAGATCTTATTTAGTAGATAAGGCAACAGATGCAGGTTTTTACCTTGGTGGGAGTTCTTATATGAATAGATTGGTAACTAGTGATCCTACAACTACGGGTATTATTGGTAAAGATATTGAAGAAGCTTTTGAAACTTCTATTTATCCTAACCCTACTTCTGCTAACGCAACAGTAACTTATGCTTTAACTGAAAAGTCTAACGTTACTATTGAAGTAAAAGATATTACTGGTAAATTAATTATCTCTAAAAACCGAGGTGTTGAAACAAAAGGTAATAAAACTTTTGAATTAAACACTGAAAACTTAAGAGCTGGCGTTTATTTCTACTCTGTAGAAACTGCAAGTGCTAAAGTTACTAAGAGATTTAGTGTAGTTAAGTAATTTCTAATTTTTAATTAGTTACTCTATATTATAATCATTACCCCCCTTGAAGTTTTCTTCAAGGGGGTTAATTTTTTCTTAATTGTAAATCGCTATTTTTATAGATGAAAAAGAAACGCCATAGAGGATACTCTATGGCGTTTCTTTATGTTTTGTTTACGAGTTAAATTGGTTATAATTCCTTTCTTAATCTTGCAACAGGTATGTTTAGTTGTTCTCTATATTTAGCAACAGTTCGTCTTGCAATATTATAGCCTTTTTCTTTGAGTATTGATGATAATTTATCATCTGTAAAAGGTTTCCTTTTGTTTTCCTGATTTATCGTTTCTTTTAATATAGCTTTAATTTCTCTGGTAGAAATTTCTTCGCCATCATCATTTTCTATAGATTCATTAAAAAATGTTTTTAATAAAAATGTGCCAAATGTAGTTTGAATATATTTACTATTAGCCACTCTACTAACTGTTGATATATCCATATTTATTTTATCGGCAATATCTTTCAAAATCATTGGTTTTAATTTTGTTTCATCACCAGTGGCAAAATATTCTTTTTGGTATTGTAAAATTGCATCCATGGTTATTAGTAAAGTATTTTGTCTCTGTTTTATTGCATCAATAAACCATTTTGCATTATCTAATTTTTGTTTTACAAATTGTATTGTTCCTTTATTTTTATCTTTATTTTTACTTTCTTGGTAAGCTTGTATCATGTTAGCATAAGTTTTACTAACCTTTAATGTTGGTGCATTTCTACTATTTAATGATAGCTCTAAATTACCGTCAATATCATTTAAAATAAAATCTGGAATAATTTGTTGAGTTGGTTGAGAATTGTCTTTTAATACATTACCTGGTTTAGGATTTAAATGGGTAATTATTTCAATTGCTTTTCTTAATTTATCATCATCAATTTCAAGTTTTTGCTCTATCTTTTGATAATGCTTTTTCGTAAACTCATCAAAATACACATCAATTATTAACTGAGCTTCGTGTAATTCTTCTGAATCTTCTATTTCAAGTTTTTTTTGTATTTGTATTGATAAGCATTCTTGTAAATCAGCTGCACCCAATCCATATGGTTCCATATCTTGTATGACTGATAATACCCTTTCAATATCCTCTTCTGTACTCGTTAAATTTTGAGAAAATGCTAGATCATCAATAATGGCATCTATTTCTCTTCTTAAATATCCATTTTCGTCTAAATTACCAATAATTTCTTTTCCAATTATTTTGTCTTTCTCTGTAATTAACCGTAATGATAATTGATCCATTAAAACCTCCTGCATAGAATCACCTGATGCTAATGGTATTCCCACTTGTTCATCATCTTGACTATGGTTATTTGCATACATTTTATAATCTGATGAGTCAGCATCATAATAATCATCAAAATCAAATTCTTCTGTTTGGTTTTCATAATCATCATTATCTAATTGGTTGTCTTCTACCTCAATATTATTTTCAACGCCTTCTTCTAATGCTGGGTTGTCAATTATTTCATCCTTTATACGTTGCTCAAGTTCAATTGTTGGCAACTGTA
Source organism: uncultured Flavobacteriales bacterium (assembly GCA_943845485.1). Next base: position 2,546 of record CALTNV010000007.1, read on the forward strand.
ATAATTTCATCAACTGAATTTGTTGAGGAGAAAGTTTTTGTAGAAGCCTTTGTTGTAAACTTTGTTTTAACATCTTTAATTGAGTAATTATATTTCTAATAAAGTAATAAAAAAATCCTGCTTTATTAGAACAGGATTTTTATAATTTGTTAAATGTAAGGTATTATTAAAATTCTGCAGTTTTTGGTGCTCTTGGAAATGGAATTACATCTCTAATGTTTGTCATTCCTGTACAAAACATTACTAATCTTTCAAATCCTAAACCAAACCCACTATGTGGTACCGTACCATATTTTCTGGTGTCTAAATACCACCAAACGTGTTCCTTTGGAATATTAAATTCTTTACACTTTTCTTCTAATATTTCTAATCTCTCTTCTCTTTGAGAGCCTCCCATAATTTCACCAATACCTGGGAATAAAACATCCATGGCGGCTACCGTTTTCTTATCTTCATTTAATCTCATATAAAATGCTTTAATTTTAGCAGGATAATCAGAGATAATAACAGGTTTTTTGTAGTGCTGTTCTACTAAATATCTTTCATGCTCTGAAGATAAATCAACACCCCATTCAACAGGAAATTTAAATTTCTTCTTCTTGTAAGGTTTAGATTTTAATAAAATATCTATGGCCTCAGTATAAGTAATTCTTTCAAAATCATTTTCCACTACAAATTTTAATCTTTCTTCAAGATTTAATTCATTTCTATCTTTTTGTGGTTTTGATTTATCTTCTTGAATCTCTCTTTGTTTTAAAAACTCTAAATCATCCTTACAGTTTTCCAATACATAATTTGATAAATGTCTTAAAAAATCTTCTCCTAAGTCCATGTTATCAATTAAATCATTAAATGCTACTTCTGGTTCTATCATCCAAAACTCAGCCAGGTGTCTTGAAGTGTTTGAATTTTCTGCTCTAAATGTTGGGCCAAATGTATATACTTGTCCTAATGCTGTTGCGCCTAATTCAGCTTCTAATTGTCCAGATACAGTTAAATTTGTTTCTTTTCCAAAAAAGTCTTGAGTGTAATCAACTTCACCTTCCTCATTTTTGGGAATATTATCTAAATCAAAATTTGTTACATGAAACATTTCTCCGGCTCCTTCAGCATCAGAACCTGTTATAATAGGGGTATGAAGATAATAAAACCCTTTGTTATTAAAGTACTGGTGAATTGCAAAAGCCAGCGCATGTCTAATACGAAATACTGCACTAAATGTATTTGTTCTAAATCTTAAGTGTGCATTCTCTCTTAAAAACTCTAGAGAGTGTTTTTTTGGTTGTAAAGGGTATTTTTCAGAATCACTATCTCCTAATATTTCAATAGAATCTACTACAACTTCTACGGACTGCCCTTTCCCTTGAGATTCTACTAATTTACCTGTAATAGAAACAGAAGCACTAGTTGTAATTCTTTTTAATATTGAATCATCTATATTTTCAAAGTCAACAACAGCTTGAATATTATTAATTGTAGAGCCATCATTTACGGCAATAAAACGATTACTTCTAAATGTTCTTACCCATCCTTTAATACAAACATCTTGGTTTGAAGGATTTGTTTTTAGTAAGTCTGATATTTTTGTTCTTTTGATATTGCTCATCATTAAAATATTAAATTTCTAAATCCTTTTTTTGTGAATTTATATAATTTTCTGATTTTTTATAAAAGTTGCTTTCTTGAAAAGCAGGAATAAACACCACACTAAAATCTAATAAAGGTGTATAAAGTGTTGATTGAGATTTATCTTTTTTAGAGATCATTTCAAAATTCTTTTCAACAGAATCAAAAATAACTAAAATGATACTTAATATTAATCCAAATTTTAATATCCCAAAAACTAAACCAAGTACTTTATTGAAAAAACTTAATGCTATTTTGCTTATTAATGTTTCAATTAAATTACTTAATAAATGAATTAATATAACTATAACTACAAAAGTTATAGCAAAAGATATTACAGGTAAATATTTACTATCCCATTCAAATGTTGTCATTATTTGAGAGGAGGTGTAATCAGAAAATTTTATTGCTCCATATACCCCAAAAATTAAAGCAGCTAAAGAGCTTATTTCAGAAACCAATCCTTTTTTGAAACCTTTATAGGCCCCCCAAGCAATTGGGATTATTAATATAATGTCTAAGTAGTTCATTCGTAACAAAAATAAAACATCTTTCTTAAATTGAAGGTATGAAAAGCATATAGTTTATTCTTAAAAAGTTATTTTTGTGATATGGATTTAGAGATAGAAAAAAAATATGCTAAAATTGTTCGTTTTTTTGCCAAAGCGCATGGTGAAACTTTAGATTTACAATCGGTTATTTTTTTAATTGGTGTAAGAGAATTAGGAGAGGGGATTCAAAAATTTTCTAAAAGAGAAAAAAATGATTTAATGCATATTGCGGTATGCAAATTATTAATGCCTTATGGCTACTATGATTTAGAATCTATTGATCAAGATGGTTGGCCTCACTATACACGAAATGAAAAAATACCATTTTTAAATAAAGAAGAGCAAAAAAAATTATTGAAAGAAGCTGTTGTTCAGTATTTTGATGACGAATCGATTTTAGAAGAATAAAAAGTAAAAACAAAAAAGCACAAGTATTTAATACTTGTGCTTTTTTGTTTTTAATGATTTAGTATTGTTGAGTTACTATTTTCTAGTGACTTCCTTAAATTAAGAATTGCGTATCTCATCCTACCTAATGCTGTATTGATACTAATCTCTTTTTCTTCAGCAATAGCTTTAAAGCTCATCTCATTGTATAATCTAAGTTTTATAATTTCTTGTTGATCCAAAGGCAAGGAAGGAATATGATTTAATAATTCTGTGTTTGTTTGTTCCAAAATTAATTCATCTTCTATACTATCTTCTTTCATATCAAGCGTAGAAAATATGTTAACAGGCTTACTATCATAAGTAATTGTTTCTCTTACTTTTTTTATTTTGTTTTCCTTTCTAAAATAGTCTATTACTAAATTATGTGCAATTCTACTTGCCCAAGGTAAAAACTTCCCTTTTTCATCATATTTTTTAGCTTTTAACTTTTGAATGATTTTTATAAAAACCTCTTGAAATAAGTCATTGCTTAAATCAGGATCTTTAGTTAAAAAATAAATTTTATTGAATATTTTAGATTTATGACGTTTTAATAATATTGAAAAAGCATTATTATCGCCGTTTTGATAACTTACTATCAAATCACTATCACAGATTATTTTCCCCATAACGATTACCTTTAGATGTTAATAAAAATTTATAAAGAGTAATGTTATAACTATAGGCAATTGTTGTTTAGTGGTTAATAAGCCTTAAATATGGTGAAAAAACATGAGATAGGCAAATTTTCTTGTTATTTTTGCTTTAAATCTTTTTGATAAATGGGCATAGAAAAATCTATTCATAAAGCAAATCCTAAAAAAAACATCATTATAAAAAATGCACATATGCATAATTTAAAAAATGTTGATTTAGTGATTCCTCGTAATCAATTAGTTGTTATTACAGGTTTGTCTGGCTCTGGAAAATCATCTTTAGCTTTTGATACTTTATTTGCTGAAGGGCAAAGAAGATATGTAGAAAGTTTATCATCCTATGCCCGACAATTTTTAGGGAAGCTTGATAAGCCAAAAGTAGATTATATTAAAGGGATTTCTCCTGCTGTTGCAATTGAACAAAAAGTAACTAGTAAAAATTCTAGAAGTACTGTTGGTACAGTTACGGAGTTATATGATTATTTAAAACTGCTTTTTTCTAGAATTGGTAAAACAATTTCTCCAGTAAGTGGAGATATTGTAAAAAAAGATATTGCAGAAGATGTTTTAAATTTCTTTTTTAATCAGGTAGAAGAAAAAACAAAAGCCTTACTTCTGTCTCCTTTAAAAAATGAGGGTGTTTTTTCAAAAATGGCCACTCTCCATCAACAAGGTTTTCAACGTGTGTTTTACAATAATGAAATTCATAAAATTGAATCTTTTTTAGATGGTACAAATCAGGATAATTTAGAAGGAAATGTTTTTTTAGTTGTTGATAGGTTTTCTTGGAAAAAGGAGGATGAGAGTTTGCACAGCAGGCTTTTAGATAGTATTCAAATTGCTTTTTATGAAGGAAATGGATTTTGTGATGTTTATTTATATAATTCAGGAGAAGTGAAATCTTTTTCAAATTTGTTTGAAAAAGACGGGATAACTTTTCATGAACCAACGCTACACTTTTTAAGTTTTAATAATCCTATAGGAGCTTGTAAAACTTGTGATGGTTTTGGAAGTGTGCTAGGGATTGATGAAAATTTAGTAATGCCTAACAAATCTTTATCAATTATAGAAGATGCAATCGTTTGTTGGAAGAGTGACTCTATGCAAAGATGGAAAGATGAACTTGTTAGTTCAGCTCATTTATTTAATTTCCCTATTGATAAACCAATTAAAGATTTATCCCAAAAAGAATATAATTTACTTTGGACAGGTAATAAGTATTTTGAGGGGCTAAATGATTTTTTTAGCTATATAGAGTCTAAACTTTATAAAATACAATATAGGGTTTTATTAAGTAGGTATAGGGGTAGAACTACTTGTCCGGATTGTAAAGGTACCAGATTGCGAAAAGACGCTCAATATGTAAAGGTAGGAGGTAAATCAATAGTAGATATTATATTACTACCCATTAATAAAGCAATTGATTTTTTTAATCAGTTAGAATTGTCTCCTCATGATTTTGAAATAGCAGAGCGTATATTATATGAAATTAATTCTCGTTTAGAGTTTTTAGATAGGGTTGGTCTCTCGTATTTATCTTTAAATAGAGGAGCTTCTACATTATCTGGAGGAGAATCTCAAAGAATTAATTTAGCCACCAGGTTAGGGAGTAGTTTGGTAGGTTCAATGTATATTTTGGATGAACCTAGTATTGGTTTACACTCAAAAGATACTGAGAAACTAAACACTGTTTTAAGAGCTTTACAACAAAAAGGAAACAGTGTAATTGTTGTTGAGCATGATGAAGATATTATGAAAATAGCGGATTATATCATTGATGTAGGTCCAAAGGCTGGCACCAATGGAGGTAATATTGTTTTTGAAGGTACCTATCCAGAATTGATTTCAAATGGTGATACGTTAACATCGGATTATTTAAGTGGCAAAAAAGAAATTGTTACACCTTTAAAAAGAAGAAGTTTCACAAAAAAAATAAATGTTTTAGGTGTTAATGAGCATAATTTAAAAAATATTGATTTAGAAATACCTTTAGGCGTGTTTACAGCAATTACCGGAGTAAGTGGTAGTGGTAAATCTACTTTTGTAAAGCGTATTTTATATCCAGCTGTTAAAAATCTATTGTTTCAATCGGGTGAAGATGTTGGAGATTATTCTTCTATTGAAGGTGATGTAAATGAATTAAAAGATATTCAGTTTATAGATCAAAATCCCATAGGTAAATCATCCAGGTCTAATCCTGTAACCTATGTAAAAGCTTATGATGATATTAGAGCAATTTTTTCTAGTCAGCATTTAGCTATTGTAAGAGGTTATAAGCCTGGTACATTCTCTTTTAATGTACCTGGTGGAAGATGTGAGCATTGCGAAGGGGAAGGCTTTATTAAGGTAGAAATGCAATTTATGGCAGATGTGTTTTTACCTTGTGACCATTGTAAGGGACAGAAGTTTAAAAATGAAGTATTAGAGGTTACTTTTAAAAATAAATCTATTAGTGAGGTACTAAATTTAACCATCGATGAAGCTATTACCTTCTTTAGTACTGAGCAAACTTTAAATGCAGAGAAAAAGTTAGTGGCAAAATTATTACCTTTGCAAAAGGTAGGGTTAGGTTACATGAAAATGGGGCAATCATCCAATACCTTAAGTGGAGGTGAAGCTCAAAGAGTGAAGTTAGCTTTCTTTTTAGGTAAAAGTAATAAGCATCAAAAAACATTGTTTATTTTTGATGAGCCAACAACTGGATTACACTTTAATGATATAGAAAAGCTATTAGTGGCTTTTAATGAATTAGTTAATTTAGGACATAGCTTAGTTGTTATTGAGCATAATCTTGATTTGGTTAAGTGTGCTGATTGGATAATAGATATGGGACCAGATGGTGGAGATAATGGTGGTGAGGTTGTTTTTGCTGGTATTCCAGAAAAATTGATAAAAAATAAAAAGTCGTATACAGCACAATATTTAAAGGATAAATTAAACTAAATTATGAGTAAACACATTATTGCACCATCATTATTGGCAGCAGATTTTGGAAATTTAGAAAGAGATGTTAAAATGGTTGAGCGTAGCAATGCTCAATGGCACCATATTGATGTAATGGATGGTGTTTTTGTACCAAATATATCATATGGTATGCCTGTGATTTCTGCTATAAAAAAACACGCAACTAAGCCTTTAGATGTACATTTAATGATTGTTGACCCTGATAGATATGTAAAAACATTTAAAGAATTAGGAGCTGATATTTTAACAGTTCATTATGAGGCTTGTAATCATTTACACAGATCATTACAATACATAAAAGCAGAAGGTATGAAAGCAGGAGTGGCTCTTAATCCTCATACACCTGTTTCTTTATTAAAAGACACTATTCAGGATATTGATGTTGTATGTTTAATGTCTGTCAATCCTGGTTTTGGAGGTCAAAAGTTTATTGAAAACACCTATGACAAGGTAAAAGAGTTAAAGCAAATTATTAAAGATAAAGGCGCTTCAACTTTAATTGAAATTGATGGAGGAGTTGGAACTCATAATGCTAGAAAATTATTGGATGCTGGTGCTGATGTATTAGTTGCAGGTAGTTTTGTGTTTGGTTCTGAAACACCAGAAAAGACAATTGATGACTTATTAAACGTGTAAGCTTATTAGTCATTTAAAATCAAATAAAGGGCTGCTTTTAAACTTAAAAGTAGCCCTTTATTTGATTTTCACTCCTCTAATGTCATCCTAAAACCAACACCATGAACATTTAAAATTTTAATACGTTCATCTGCTTTTAAGTATTTTCTTATTTTGGTAATAAATACATCTAAACTTCTTCCTAAAAAGTAGCTGTCATCTCCCCAAACCATATTTAATATCATCTCTCTCTCTACAACTTGATCAAAGTAACTTGTGAAAAGTTTTAATAAATCGGCTTCTTTTTTTGTTAGTTTTTTCTCAGTATTTTCTTGAGTATTAATTAATAAAAATTTTTCATGATCATATGTAAAGTTTCCAATTGAAAACAAGTTATTTTCATCGTCTTTTTCATAGCCAGTTGATCGTTTTAAAATAGCTTTTATTCTTAAAAGAAGTTCTTCGTTTTCAAATGGTTTAGTAATATAATCATCAGCACCAATTTTTAAACCTTCAATTTTATCTTCTATCATTGATTTGGCAGTTAAAAACACAACTGGTACATGTTTATCTAACTTTCTTATATCACTAGCTAAACTGAACCCATCTTTTTTAGGCATCATTACATCTAATAAGCATAAATCATATTTGTTTTTATTAAATAAGTTTAAACCTTCTTTTCCATCTCTAGTAAGGTGTACTTTATAGCCTTCTAGCTGTAATGTGTCTTGAAGTACTAAACCTAAATTAAAATCATCTTCAACTAATAATATATTTACTGTTTTTTTCATTTTATTTACTTTGGAAAAGTTAAAGTTACAATAGTTCCTTGATTTATTTTACTTGAAAGATCAATAGTTCCTTGATGTTTTTGCATCATTTGATGAACGTAATAAAGCCCCAGTCCAAACCCTTTCACGTTATGTATATTACCTGTAGATACCCTATAAAATTTATCAAAAATATGTTTCAAATCATCTTTTTTTATTCCTATACCATTATCTTTAATAGATATCATTAAAAAATTGTTTTTTTCATTTACTTCAATATCAATTTTTGGTTTACGTTGTTCGGCGTCACAATATTTTATACTATTGTCTAATATATTTCTAATGATGTTGTTTACGTGAACTTTGTCTCCTGAAATTACTGTGTTTTTATTATGTTCATGAAATGATATCTTACCATCAAATTCTTCAAGTTTTAATTGAAAAGTTAATATACTCTCTTTGATGATTTGTTGGATGTTTAGTGGTTCGATTTTTAGATTAATATCTCCTTTATCTAACAATGCAACTTGTAGTACCTTGTCTACTTGGTTTTGTAGCCTTTTATTTTCTTTTTTAACAATACTAGCATACTTTGCAATCATTTCCTTATTTCCTTGAACTTTAGGGTTTTGAAGCATTTCACTTGATAATGAAATAGTAGAAATTGGTGTTTTTAGTTCATGAGTCATATTATTAATAAAATCATTTTTTATTTCTGAAAGTTTTTTTTGCTTTAATAAAGTGGTAGAAGAGGTGATGAATATTAATATATATACAATGGCAATTATAATTGATCCCCATACGTATGAATTAAAAGTGTTTTCTACTGTTGTTATATGGTAATTTCTATTGTTAAATATTACACCAAAATAATATCCGTCTAATCTTAATTCTCTTATTTGGTTATATAAACTATTGTTAATTGTAATATCCAAAGTGTTTAAATCATTATAACAATAAACAGTATCACTTTCACAATCATAGGTTACATAGTTAAATCTTTCTGTAATATTTTGTTTTTCAAATTCGTTAACCAATAGTTCCTTTAAAACATTATGACTAAGTTTTTCCGGCATGGTTACCATAAAGTAATTTGTGTCAATTTTTTCAATAGGCTCTAAGAGTATACTTTCAGTATCTTCATTCATTTTTAATATTAAATCTCTAACATTGGTTAATGCTAAAGTCACTTTGCTATCAAATACATCATTTAATATTTTAAGTTGTTCTTTTTGAATTTGAACAGATTTTTTTTGATCATTAAAAGATTTTTTAATCCAAAATAATTTAAAAGAGAGTAGTGTTAACAGTAAAATAGTAGATACTATTAATATAATAGTGATTTTGTTTTTCTTCATTGCCCTAAAGATAGTTAAACTTTTTATTTTGTTAAAACCTTGATATTTAGAATGTTTTGTATTAATTTATGTTAATTTCTTACATAAACCATAAAAATACATTCTATGAAAATAAAAATACTAACTTCTATAGATTCTGTATCAATGCTTACTAAAAATGAAATAGTTTGTTTTTTATCAAAGAATCTTACTTACAACGAACCCAAAAATTTAATATTGTCTTCTATTGAATATGCTTTAAATGATTATTCTGCTCAGGGAGGTTTTATTGTTTTAGCAATTGATAATACCAATGTATTAATTGGTGTTGCTATTATAAATAAAATTTCTACTCAAGGGTATTACCCAGAAAATATAATAGTTTATATGGCTTCAGAGGATCATAATGAAGAAGATATTTATCATAAACTACTAGAAAACACAAAGGTTTTTGCTAAAGGAAGTATTTCTTTTCCTGCGAAGTCGGGTAGTATCATTGAAAAAATAGCTAATAGAGTTGGATTTAATGGAGATATGAAGCAGCTTGTTTTTACGAATTAAAGGTTAATAAATTACATCCTCTAATATCGCTATTGTCAAACCTACCTAATATTTCAAATGTTTCATCCCCATGCAACCTACCTAAATCTTGGGTTGCAATAAAACTACAACTGTAAACATTTGCTAAATCAATAATATTTACTCCACCAGTTTTTCCTTTCTTGTTCAGGTGGCTTAATGGGTCGTTCACTTCTCTAAGCATTATTCTCATCCAGGGCGGTGAACTAAATACTTCTTTTTCCATAGAGTAAGCCTGAGAGAGTAGTTCTGACATACCATACTCTGAATATATTTGACTAATATTAAAGTGTGATTGAAGCTGATGATGAAGTTCAGATCTTGTTATTTCTTTTCTTTTGCCTTTCATACCGCCAGTTTCCATCATTATTAAGTTGTTGAAGCTTTTAAGGTTTATGGCGTTTTGTTCCCCCCAGTCCAATAAAGCAAAGCTTACACCTATAATCAATATTTTGTTGCCTTCTTTTTTTAAATTCTTTAAAGTCTTATTTAATCTGTTATAATCATCGCTATAATATCCACTAGCTTTATGATTACTAAGCTTAATGAATTCATCAACCATATAAATCAAAGATGAATTAGGATTGTCTTGATAGGATGGAAGAATCGCTATAACAATATAGTTTTTAATATCGCAAAAAAAATAAGAGAAGCAATTGATAAATGATTTCTTATAAATTTCAGGTTCTTTAACAATATGCTGACTTCTTTTCATTCCAGTGGTTCCTGAACTTTTAAACAAGAGCATTTTAGATGAATCTTCAGAAAAAGAAGTAACCTTATGCGATTTAAAAAATGATATTGGTAAAAAAGGAATATTCTTTACATTAATAACATCTTTAGGATTAATATTTATTAAATCAACATATGTTTTGTATACGATATTATTATTGTATTGAAAGTTAAAAACGTCAATACAAGCTTTTTCAAAATCGATATTGTTTTTAATATTAAAAATGCTCTCTATATTCAAAATTAAAGTATTTAATTAAAATCAATATTGTTAAATATTTACAATAAAATGTAAAGCTAAAACAAATTAATTGTTATATTTAAAATGAAATATGAAAAAATACATTAAAATATTTTTTGCTGCAGCAGCTTTACAACTTTTTGTAACATCTTGTTTAAAAGAGGAGGTTTTTCCTGATATTCCTGTTTTAACTTTTGAGAGTATTACACCTAACATTGATAATGTTGTGGTTCAAGTCTCATTTACTGATGGAGATGGAGATCTTGGAGTCTTAGGTGATGCAGATACTACATTAAACATGTATTTAAAGTTATACAGAAAAATTGATGACGTTTGGATTTTATTTGTTCCGTCAACTTCGGGTCTTGATTATTCATACAGAATTCCCTTTCTAACTCCAGATGGTCAAAATAAAGCATTGAAAGGTGATATATATTTAAACTTAGACCACATTGTTCTATATGATAATGGTGCTACTTTAAATCCACCAGACTCTATTAAATTTACAGTTCAAATATCAGATAGGGCAAATAATTTAAGTAATATCGTAGAAACAGGAGCTGTAGCTCAGCCAGTACCATAGTATTATATTCCTATCTTTTCAAGGTTTAATAAATTGTTTTGTGGATGAAGATAGGTATGAAGCCCTAATTGTTTTGCACCGATTAAATGTTGTGGGCTGTCATCAATAAATAAAGTTTCTTCAATGTTAATGTTATTAGAGTTTATTACAAACTCAAATATATCTTTATTTGGCTTTCTAAGCCCTATTTCATTAGAGTAGTAAACCTTTTTGAATAAGCTTTTAAATCTTTTAAGGTTAAATTTTTTATCAATATATGCTTCAAAAGCATTGACATGAATTGCATTTGTATTTGATAGTAAATATAAATTATACTTTTTTGATAGTTCTGTAATTTGATTTATTTTTTCAATACTTAACTCAAGTAACATTGCATTCCAAGATTTTAAAATTTGTTGGTCACTTATTTCCAAATTTTTATTTTTAAAAAAGGCAATAAATTCAGCATTACTTAATCTTCCTGTTTCAAAATCATTAAAAAAATTATTTTGTTTTGCTTGAGAGTATATTTCATTAAAGTTTGAAAAACCAAGCTTAATAAACTCATTTTCAGTTTTTTGATAATCTATATCTAGTATTACTCCACCTAAATCAAATATAATATTTTTAATGTGCATCATTTTTTTATAAAAAATTCAAGTAAAAGTATTGATTATTAATTAAAATATATTAGATTTGCATAGCTTTTAAAGCAGGGCCTATAGCTCAGTTGGTTAGAGCACCTGACTCATAATCAGGTGGTCCATGGTTCGAATCCATGTGGGCCCACACAAATTAAAATCATCCTTTTCAGGATGATTTTTTTATTTATATTAATTAATGGTTTATTGTCTTGATATCAAATGAACTTTTAAAAAAAGTATTTTTATAATTTCCAACCAACTCCAAAAGTATACTGATAATCAACTTCTCTACCTTCTTCTGCAGGTTTACTATCAAAATTCAAATTTGTTCCCATTTTTATGTAAAAATCTAAAGGCAAATCATATTTCACATTTCCAGATAAATCAAACCTCCACCTCTTGGTATTTCCTAAAGTGTTATAAGCTTTACCATTTACAAATAATGATAAATCACCAGTGTTAAATAAGTTTAATTCTGTTCCTATATACCATTCAGCTTCTCTACTTTTAGGGGTACTAACCAAGGAAGAGTCTTCTGATAAATACGGAGTAAATGTTTCATTTAGATAAGATGCTCCTGTAGATATAGACCAATAAGCAGTATTATTGTGTATGATGTATTTACCAATACCTAATAATAATACGGTTCTTAATTTTATAGATTGTTCAGTGTTTGTTAAATAATTATAGTTGATTGTTGCAAAATAATCTTTAGGTAAAAAATAATCAAAAGTTAATCCACCAGAGTTTCTT
>CALTNV010000008.1 GCA_943845485.1 uncultured Flavobacteriales bacterium
AGTTGATTGAGATTATTTATAGGGATTTCTATAAAGATATAGTTTCAAAGAAATATTTTAACGTTAAACTTAATATCTATCTAAAAATTTTTAAAATACTAAATTTATTAAAGTTAAAATTTTTAAAAAGAGTTTTGTATTGGTTTTTTAAGAAGACTAATTAAAAAAAGTTATTTTAGATTAGAGTTATGGTGGAAAATAAATTAAAAATTTTAATAAAAGACTACAAGTTAAAGTTATTACTTTTAATAATTTTTTTTATTCCTTTTACAGATACAAATTATTTACCACTTCCTGGTGAGTTTAGTACTGATTTAGCTTTGAATTTAGCACTTGTAGTAACTGCTTTTTATTTGTTAAAATGTTTTATAACAGGGAAATATAAGTTTGTTGTATCTACTCCTTTGTCTTTCTTATATTTATTAATGATATGGATTTTAATAGGAGCTATAATTAATTTCGATTCAATATTAATCTCAAATTTTAAGAATAGGACAGGTTTAGTTAAGTTTATTTGGCAAGGGTTTATATTGCTTTTTACAGGATTTTTCTTTACGAATTATTTAATGACTAGTTTTAAAAAAATAAATGTTCTTGTTTTATTCAAAAAAATTAGGACTGTTATTTTTATAGGTTTTATAATTGTATTCATATATGCGATATTTGAAATTATCTATTTTAGAACTTCAAATGCTCTGATAAAAGGAGTAATTGATTTTTTTGATACAATCTTTTTGTTAAAACATCCAATAGTAATAGAGGAAAGATTGTCTTCAATAATGTTTGAACCCCCTTTTTTAGCAATTTATTTAGTATTTGCAACTCCTTGGATATTAAGCTATATGTTTGAGAAAAAATTTATTATTGCTGTATCTCCAATATTATTAGGCTTTATTAGTGGTTCAAGGACATCCTTAATAATAAGTTTAATTCAATTATTACTTTTTGGTTATTAATTCGTAAAAATTAAATATGGTAGAGTTGTTTTGGTAAAGGCGTTTTTAGTACTTATAGTTTTGTTAGGTGTTTTTTACGCTTCAAATTTTTCAAGATCAAATGACTATGTTAAGGATAAAATAGAGTTATTTTCAAAAAAAACGAAATCTAATTCACAAATATCTAATATTTCAAGATGGGGAACTCAATTAGCATCTTATAGGATTTGGAAGGAAAATCCAATATTTGGGATTGGTTTTTCTCAACAAGGTTTTCATTTGAAAGATTACTATAGTGATAGCGATTACATAAATAGCTATGAAATAAGGTTTTGGTCAGATACCAATTATCCTACTTGGCCTCCGGGTTTTTCGGTTTACACAAGATTATTGGCTGAGACTGGTATTGTGGGGTTGATTATTTTTTTGCTTTTTTTAATAACCCTTCTCAGGTACTCATACATTTGTTTAATAATGATTGATAACCCTGAACTAAAGATTTTAGCACTTATTTTATTTGTTTGTAATATTGGTTTCATAATAAATTATATGCAATTTGACTCTTTTAGATTGATTAGTTTTTGGATTATTACAGCCTTAACCTTAACATTGTATAGATTTTTTAATAATAACAATAAAGCTAAGAGTAGCTAAAATTTCTATGAAAAGAGTATCATTTAAATATTTTAAGATATTTGGACTATTGATTTCATTAAAATTTACTAAGCATTAAAAAAAGAAATATGAACAGAAATAATGTTATTCTTTTAATACCTCATTACAAAAATATTAAAGGGCTTTACGATTCCTTATCTTCTATAAGTGCTGATGAAAACTTAGATATACTCATTGTAGATGATGGAAGTAATATGTATATCGATGAGGATAAAATAAGAGCATCTTTTTTAGGAACAGGAATTGTATTTTTTGAATATTTAAAAGAAAATAAAGGAATAGAAATAGCTTTAAATAAGGGTTTAGAGTTTATTTTAAAAAAAGAATATATTTATACATCTAGACTTGATTGTGGAGATCTTTGTGTTAAAGATAGATTTAAGATTCAAGAAGCATATTTAGATTTAAACAAAGATATTTCCTTAGTTGGCTCAAATGTAGAATTTTTAGACACTAAAGGAAGTTTATTATATACTTTAGCTGTGCCTAAAAAAGACATACAAATTAGAAAAAAAATGTTTATTAATGCTATGCATATTCATCCAACAATTATGTTTAGGAATAGTATTCTAGAAGTTATAGGGCTCTATCCAGTAGAATACAAAGCAGCTGAAGATTATGCATTTTTTTTTAATGTTATAAGGAGTTTTAAAGTAGCAAATATTAATAAGGTATTGGTAAAATGCGAAATTAATCCAAATGGAATTTCCACTTTATTGAGAAAAAAACAAGCCGAAAATAGAGTGAAATTAATCTTAAAAAATTTTTATTTTGGTTTTTTTCCTATTTATGGTTTACTTAGAAGTATTTTACTCTACATTACACCATTAAACATTTTAATAAGAATAAAAAGAATTGTAAAAAAATGAGAATAAAAAGACTTGACGATCTTTTTGATATTGTATTTTCTATTTTATTGTTATCACTATCAATATCTATGTCCGTTCCTAATATACTTTTAGGTGTCCTTTTTCTTTTATTTTTATTTAAGCAAAAAAAAATATATTCAGTTTTTTATATTAAATTACTGGGCTTATTTGTTCTGTTTATTTTTGCAAAAGCAATCTTCTTTCAGTCTTTTATAGATAATATTTTATTGCACAAACATTTAGCGGTTATGTTATTGGTAACTCTCTTGGTATTCAATATCAAAAATATTAGTAATGTAATAAAAGGATATATTTTAGGGGTTTTTTTAAGTGTTATTATTTCTGCTATAAATATTTTTAATTTTTATTTAGAAAACAACTTTTTCCCTTTAGGAAATACACCACAAGTGCAAGATTTATTATTAATACATAGACCTTATTTTGGTTTTATGTGCTTTGTAGCGATTGTTTTAATATATGTTTTGTCCAAAAAAACAAAGTCTAAAAAGAAAAAAAAAGTTTATTTAGTTCTTGGAATTATTATTATAGGATTTCTTTTTACAATTGTTGCAAGATTGTCATTGTTGTTATCTGTTTCATATGTATTCATAAGAGTATTTATGCATTTTAAGTTTTCGAAAACTAAGTTGTTTCTTACCATTTCTTCATGTATAATTCTTCTTTTTGGTCTTTTTTTATTAATAAAAATATAAAAAATAGGTTTTATATTAAAGATTCTTACAAGGAGACAATTAAGGTTTTGAAAAATCAAGAGCCAAGATTTGTTGTATGGAATTGTAGTCTTAAGCAATTGTCTAAATGTGATTTTAATATATTTGTAGGATACAAAAATAGAGAGGCTATACAACAAAATTTAACAGCTTGTTACAGTATAGATATAGACAATGTATCAAAAAGAAATTATTATTTAAGAACTAATTTTAACACCCATAATCAATTTTTTGATATTTTTTTAGATGGAGGTTTAATAGGTTTTGTTTTATTCATGGCAATACTTTTATTTTGTTGTTATTTCTTTAGAAATAATTTTGATGGTCTTTTTATTTTATTTGGTATGTCTTTTTTTTTACTTGTAGAAAATTTGTTTCATAGACAATTAGGTGTATATTTATTTGGTATTTTTGTACCATTATTTTATAAGATGATTACTCCTCAAAAACAATGAAAAAAAAGAAAACAGTTTTAGTTATGGATTGGTTAGATGCTTATGCTGGTTCAGAGCAAGTTGTTAGGTATTTACATCAAATATATGAATTTGATAAAGTTTATACTTTAATAAATGTTATGCCGGCTGAGAACATAAAAAAGATATTTGGTGATACGGAAATAGATATTAAAACAACATCTCTTAAATTATTTGGAGGCAAGTTTAGGTTTGCACTTCCTTTATTCCCTTTTTTCTTAAAACAACTAAAAGTGAAAGAAGAGAATACCCTTATAATAAGTGTTACTCATTCTGTTGTAAAAGGTATTTCGTATCCGAAAAGTAGTCAACATGTATCATATTTAGTAGCAAGAAATTTAAAGTATGTTTGGGATGAAAAAGAATTATATTTTAAGGGTATTAAAAAAGTAGCCTCTTTTATTATACCATCAATGAAGAGGTTTGATATAAAGATGTCAAAGAAACCAACGGTTATTTTCTCTGTTTCAGATTTTGTTTCTAATTGGTCTATGGCAAAATATAAAAGAAATGTTTTAACGATTAATCCACCTGTTAATATTGATGATTTTGAGTATTGTGACCAAAAAGAAGATTTTTATGTTTCAGTAGGAAGACTTGAACCATATAAAAGATACGATATTCTTATAGATACATTTAATAGGAATGGAAAAAAGCTAGTTATTATTGGTGACGGTTCTTTATTGAAACAATATAGGAGTAAAGCAAAAAAAAATATAGAATTTAAAGGGTATTTATTTTCTGAACAGTCTAAAGAATACTTGAAAAAAGCAAAAGCATTCGTTTTTTGTGGTAAAGAAGATTTTGGAATAGCTATTTTAGAACCTCAGGTTTGTGGCACACCTGTAATAGCTTATGCCGAAGGTGGTGCTTTAGATACTGTAAAGGAAAATATCACAGGTGTTCTATTTAATGAGCAAAGTGTTGAGTCTTTAACAAAAGCAATAAGTAGGTTTGAAACCATTAATTTTAATTATGATTTAATAAGAAAGCACTCTTTAAATTTTTCAGTAGATCGTTTTAAAGAAAAGTTTTACAAAAATGTTAATGAAGCATTAAAGTTAAATTAAATGAAAAAAAGACACTCTTACTTAATAAA
>CALTNV010000009.1 GCA_943845485.1 uncultured Flavobacteriales bacterium
GTTTCCGCAGACTTTAAATTAGTAATTGTAACTTTATTCATCAAAATTGTTTGAAAAAAAAGTTAGTGAATAGGTAGTTTAATAAATACGGTAAAAGCAGATGTAATGAACAAAATAAACTAATTTTTAAACAAATATCAGTAATGAGAATTTTATTATGTTTTTAATGAAAGTAAAACCAAATGAATCAAAATGCTAAATGAAACTCGTATATTTAAAAGCTTTTTATGTTGGCGCAAATATTATTAGAACAACAAAAGGTCAGAATTATTGCAATTTGAGCGGGTAAACGATAATTTCTTTTGAGCAAAGCAATTATAAAAAAGAATTTTTTTAAAATACAAAATTACACTAGGAGAACTCAAAAAGGTATTGCATACATACAATAAGTCAATAAATAGTTATAATTGTAACTCTTTTCAATCAATTATTAAAAGATAGTGGCTTTGAGAATAACGATAGAAAAATTAAGATAAATTGCATTAAATTAAAAAATGCAATTAGATTGCATAGTACTGAGTTACATTTGCATCAAATAAAACAAGAATGACTAGTATAAGCGGATAATAGTTAATTTTAATGAACAAATACAATGAGCATTTAAATAATAAAGTGCTTATCACAACGCATTACAGATTAAAAAAATAATTTTCTTATCGAATAAGAATTATCGACGAATCTAATTAAATAAAACCAGCGTATTACAGGTAGTATTTTACAGTAATAATTAAATTGAAATATATAAATGCAAGAATTTTTTTACAATAGTAGAGGTAAAATCGGGATAAAAAACTTTAGAGTTTTTAAGGAAATGACAGAGTTTGAGATCAGACCTTTAACACTTCTTATAGGGCCAAATAATAGTGGTAAAAGTTCATTTACCAAGTTTTTACTTGCTTTTAAGAAGGGCTTAAGTTCAATAAAATTCAATGCAGAAGCCGATCATAACCTAGAATCGTTTGATAAAGTTTTAAACTGGAATTCGAAGTCCAAGAAAATGATTGTAAGACCTATTCACAACCTGCCTTTTTTAAATAAAGAATTTATATATCAAATTGTTTATCAAGATAACTCTATTTACTCGATTGAAGTTTTAAACGAATTAAATGGAAAGCCTTTAATATCATATAAAAGAGTTTCTTTAGAAAAACCATTTTTATCAAACTATATGGGTGAAGCACATGAAGCTTTTGTATTTAAGTTTGATTTATTTTACTTAATACAACTAATTTATGATTTAGAATTTACTTGGGATAATATGATGTGGGATCAAGACCAAATGGAGGATAAAGTGCAAGAATTTAATAAGGATTTTTTAATTTATGACGTCTATGCCAATGGTAAAGAAGTATCTGAATCTTATAGAAACGAAATTATTGAATGCCAAAAGACCGTAATTAATGATGGTTTTACTGAGTATATTTTCTCTGATGTATTGAGTACTAATCACCAAGGGGTCTTATCAATAGACGCATTCGTTAAGCACAAACAATATTTTATCGAATCTTTCCATAAAAACTTAAAGGAACTTTTAGAGAAAAAAATACCAGTGGATGATGTAAGCTTAAAATTAAATAAATTGGGCGAATTTCTTTTTGGTTCTTTTGTACCAAATAGTTTTAGGGATCTCTTAGATCAAGATCTAAATTCTATTTTTGATAATCGTCCTGTTCATTATATCTCGGCCAACAGAGGTAGTCAAAAAAGAGTTTTACTCAACAATTCGGAGAGTCAGATTAATCAAATAGTTGTTGATTATGCCAAGGTTGATGCGCCTGATTTAGAATATTTAGAAAAAGTATTAGAAATTTTTGAGATTGAAGGTAAATTAATAGTAGAAAGATTTGAAAATACAATTTCTTGTATTTATTTAGAAAATTTAAAAAACGGTCATAAAACGAATATTGCAGATCTAGGCTTTGGTTATTCTCAAATAATACCCATCGTGCTAAAAATAATGACTCATGTAGATGATTTAAAATCTGAAATTATGAACAAGGCTTCTTTAAAAGGTTTACTATTTATAATAGAGGAGCCAGAAGCGAACTTACATCCAAATTTACAGGCCAAGTTTGCAGATTTTATTGCACTTACCTTAAAAAAGTTTCCCGAGGTTAACTTTATAATTGAAACACATAGTGAGTACCTTTTAAGAAAATTACAATTTTTAACGGCAAAGGGTGCATTAAATTCAAACGATACAATTATTCATTATTTTAATAAAGACAAACATGTATCAAAACAAGAACCCAAAGTAAAACATATTTTTATAGACAAATATGGGGGCCTATCAGATTCTTTTGGGCCAGGCTTTTTTGATGAATCCACTAAGTTGCAATTTGATCTATTAAAATTAAATAAAAATCAATTCAACTAAAATGGAATTATTTATTGAAAAAGAATTTTTAGAAGATTTTGAAATTGATTTTGATAATAACCCGATAAAGAAAATTGTTAAAAATATTATTACGAGCTATGGGGATAAAAGAGTCTTTGTAAATTACGATGAAAATGAATTTGTCACTCTAAAAGTAGAGTACGAATTTTTTGCATTAATTTGCAGTACCTCATCACCAATTCCAGTAGAAAAAATTGAAGAAGAAGTTAGAAAATCTAATTTTTCACAAACCTTGGTATTTTCAAGAAATGAGGAATCTTGGCACAAAGAAATAGAAGAAAAAGGGGGCTGGTGTTTTAGCTTTGAGAACTATCAATCTAAAATTGAATCTATAATAGAAACATTACATTTTAAGGTAGACCTAAGTACCAAGTTCAATGGTTGGGATTTACTAGACTTTTCTGAAGTGCCTTTTAATAATTTACAGATAACGGATGGTTACATTTTAAAAGACGAAAAAACAATTCAACAAAACTTATTTCCATTAATAGAAGTGCTGATCAATCAAAAGAAAGATAAAGTGGCCATAGATATTTTAGTGAAAGAAGTAGGTTTTAAAACGGCAACTGAAGAAAAGAAAAAAGAGTTTGCAAAAAAGCAATATCAAAAATTAAATTCCAAATTCACAAGTCTTATAAAGCTTAAAATATATCTATCTAATTTACTAAATGAAATAGATTTACACGATAGAACAGTATTTACCAATTTTAGCATCTTAGAAAGTGGCGTAGGCTTTTCTGTTATAAATAAAAAGATATCGAACTCTCAGATGCTTTCAACTTCTATTTTTGAAAAATACACTTATGATCGATTAAAGCGTTTAAAAAGCTATCAACAAAAATA
>CALTNV010000010.1 GCA_943845485.1 uncultured Flavobacteriales bacterium
AAAATCAATGAATCTATATTTTTAATATTAGTTTTTATTACAAAATCTGATGTTTTTGGATTATAAAATTGAATGATAAATAATTGTTCATTTTTTTGTCCATTAGATAAAATTATCTTATTAGAAGTGACAGCAATAATGTTATTATGTTTAAATATCTTGAAATTGAAAATAACAATTTATCATTTAAAATTATAGATAATGAGTTAAAAAGATTTCAGTATTTCAATGAATCTTTGTTTAATATAGATTTTATTTATAATGGAAGTTTAATTATAAATAATCTCCCTCACAGCACCTCTTCATTTAAGCGATAGCGTTAATGGAGAGGATAAAAGTAAAGAGTAACCTCTAAAACAACAATTTAACACAGATATTTACTCATCAAGATTTGCTTTCCTAATTATATTTTTAAATAAGTACTTATTCTTTACTATTATTTTTTTGTGGCATACTTTATATTTGTATTAATTATTTTACCATCAAATTTATAAGGCTTATCATCAAAATATTCTAGTGATACAGGGGAACCTAAATCTGAACCTAAGTCAAAACAATCATTAGCCGTAAATGTTAATGGTGCACATCGTGGTACTTCAATTTTTATGATTTCTTTTTTATTATCTTTTATTGAAATGTGACCCATTAAAGCATCTTTTGTCCAATTAAAAGTACTATTAATCACTAAAGTATGTTTTCCTTTAGATAATTTTTTTTCACTTACTTTTTTAGTTCTTTCGATTTCGAATAAGTTATATTCGTAGTGAAGATACCCATCTTTTAAATAACAAGTTAATCCTCCTGAAAAACCTCCTAATGCATATAATACCCCATTTGCATTATCATCTATTTCAATATCCATCGTAATAATATTGTTTGTATTTCCAATTGAAGGAGCATCAAATTCAGGTATTCTATTAATCTCCCCAATTAAATTCCATTCATTTTGTTCTGGTCTTGGTTTTAATTCTGGGTGTAATACAGGTACCCATAATCCTCCGCCAATTGGCAAATTCTTATTTTCAGTAGATTCAAGCAAAAATAATTCTTTTAAATATTCAAGTTTTTCAGGATATTCTTTAGATATATCATTTTCTTGTGACCAATCTTCATTGATATCATACAGTTGCCATTCATCATCAATTGGATTCCATTCTTTTAAATTTGGTGCTCCCGTCGCCCATGGTTCTCTCGGTCCTATGGAACATGCAAAATAACCATCATGATAAATCCCTCTACTTCCCATAATATCAAAAAATTGTGTTTTAAGAGTCGTTTCTGCATTAGGGTTATCAAATGTATATAACATACTTGTTCCATCAATAGGATCTTGGGCAATTCCATTTACAGTGACTGGAGGTGTTATATTTAATATTTCATATATTGTAGGTACAACATCTATAACATGATGAAATTGATTTCTATAGTTTTTATCACTTTTTAATTTTTTAGGCCAAGATACTGCCATTGGTTGTCTTGTTCCACCAAAATGTGCAGCAACTAATTTCATACTTTTATAAGGAACACTTCCAGCCCAAGACCAACCTGCATGATACATGTTATCTGTTTTATCTGTTCCTAATACATTTAACCCCCCTAATTCATCTAACACTTTTATATGTTCCTCTATTTTAGTTGGAATACCATTTTGAGCTAGTAATTCACTTATAGTACCATTTTGTCCTTCAGCACTTGAACCATTATCTCCCCAGATGTATAACACAATGGTATTATCCATTTTTCCTTCTAATTCAATTTCATCTAATATTTTACCAACATTATAATCTGTATGTTCTGCAAATCCAGCAAAAACTTCCATTAGTCTTCTTTGAAATGGTTTTTGATTTTCTGGTATTGACTCCCAAGAAGCTAAAGTTGAAGGTCTTTCCGTAAGTTTAGTGTTTTCAGGAATCCATTTCATTTTCTTTTGGTTTATAATCACTCTTTCCCTGTATTTATCCCATCCATCATCAAATTTACCTTTGTATTTATCAGACCATTCTTTTGATACTTGATGTGGACCATGGCACGCACCTGGAGCCCAATACATTAAAAATGGCTTGTTAGGTGCCATGGCATTTTGATCTCTAAGCCAAGTTATTGCATCTTCAGCAATATCATCCGTTAAATGATAATCTTCTCCATTTTTTAAGGTTTTAGGAGTTTCTACAAAAGTTGTGTTTCTAACAAGTGTAGGTTCATATTGAGATGCTTCTCCAGCTAGGAAACCATAAAAATACTCAAAACCATATCCTGTAGGCCATGATTCAAAGGGGCCCATTCTTGTTGTTTCTGTACTTGGTGTATTATGCCATTTACCCCAGGCTGCTGTATTATAACCATAGTCTTTAAGTACTTCTGCTACGGTAGCACTAGATTTAGGAATTTTACCACTAAAGCCATCCCAATCATTTGCTAATTCTGCAATCTGCCCATTTCCAACTCTAGTATGATTTCGACCAGTTAATATACTTGCTCTTGTTGGAGAGCACATAGCTGTAGAATGAAATCTATTATATGAAATTCCCATGTCAGCTACCCTACTTAAATTAGGTGTATGAACTTCACCACCATAGGTGTCTGGTAATCCATATCCTACGTCATCAATTAAAACAATTAGAATATTTGGTGCATCTGCAGGAAGCCTTTCTTCTTTTGTTCTTGTTTTATATTCTGATTCTTGCATGGTTACACCAGCTTTTGATGCTGATGGTGTTTCTGGAAAAGGCAGTATTTCTTGTGCATTATAGTTTTGTAATAATCCAACAAAAAATAAACCACTTATTAATGTCTTTTTATTCATAATTGTAATTTTTATAAATAAAAATAATAACTGAATATGTTATTTTATAGACATCTTTTCTCAGTTTCTTACTAAAGTTATGTACAAAAAAAAGCTGCTTCAAAATGAAACAGCTTCTTTTATATTTATTTTTGTTTTTAGTAGTAAAGTAATCTTCTAACTTTAGCAATATGCTTTGCAAGTCTAATAACTTGTTTTGTGTATCCATATTCATTATCATACCAAGAGTAAATAACGACATTCTTTTTATCATTAGATACAATTGTAGCGTTACTATCGTATACAGATGGACAAGTATTACCGATAATATCGTTAGATACTAATTCAGGATCAACAGCATAATAAATTTGATTTACTAAATCTCCTTCTAAAGCAGCTTTTTTAATTGTGTTATTTAAATCTTCAACAGATGTTTCTTTATCTAGCGTTAAATTTAAAATCGCTAATGAACCATTAGGAGTTGGAACACGAACAGCATTTGCAGTTAATTTATTTTCTAAACTTGGAATTACTTTAGTTACCGCTTTTCCTGCTCCGGTAGAAGTAATTACCATGTTAATTGCAGCTGAACGACCTCTACGAGGTTTTTTGTGCATGTTATCTAATAAGTTTTGATCATTTGTATAAGCATGAACTGTTTCAATATGTCCTTTTTCAACTCCATAAGTATTCTCTATCGTATATAAAACAGGAGAAATAGCATTTGTAGTACAAGATGCAGCAGAAAAGATATCATTAGATTCAATATCTAAATCTTTGTGGTTAATTCCGTAAACAATATTTGGAATTTCTTTACCTGGAGCCGTTAATAAGACTTTAGAAATTCCATTTGATTCTAAATGTCTTGCTAATCCTGCTTTATCAGTATAAACACCAGTGTTATCAATTAACAATGCATCTTTAATGTCATGAGCAGTATAGTCAACATCTTCTGGTAATTTAGCCTGAATCATTAAAACTCTTTGACCATTTATGATGATTGCTTTGTTTTCTAAATCAACATTTACAGTTCCATTAAACGCACCGTGAACCGAATCATTCTTTAATAAAGCAGCTCTTTTAATAATTGTAGCGTCTGAATTGTCACGCGTAACAATCGCTCTTAATCTTAATTGTTGCCCTTTAC
Organism: uncultured Flavobacteriales bacterium; assembly: GCA_943845485.1. The sequence continues at coordinate 3,930 of CALTNV010000010.1, forward strand.
CTGCTTGCTTAATTAATTCTCTACAAGCTAATCTTCCAATTCTACCAAAACCAAATAATACAACATCCTTAGGTTCTAATTGAAAATCATTTTCAGCTCCTATATAGTTTGCTAATTTATCTTGTAAAAAAGCGGCTTGTGAACTGTAATTAGCTTTCTCTGCAGCATATTCACTTGCTAATTTACCAATGTCTAGTTTAGCAGGTTGTAAATTTAAGTTTTCTAACTCTTTTGCTAATGTAGCAGAGTCATAAATACTAATTGGCTTTTCAACTATTTGCTTTGCATAGTTGTGTAAGTTTAATATTTCAGAAACACTTGTGTCTGTTAAATGGTTTCTAAATAAAACTAATTCTACTGACTTTTCATATAATAAATGTCCAACAGAATTGATTAAATCAACAGCAGCTTTTTCTTTGCTGATTCTTTCTTTTAATTCACTTTCGTATCCTAAAACTGTGCTTTCCATATTTTGTTTTTCTGAATATTAACCTAAATATTGTTTTAATAAATTACTTCTTGATGTGTGTCTTAATCTACGGATAGATTTTTCTTTAATTTGACGAACTCTTTCTCTTGTTAAGTCAAACTTATCTCCAATTTCTTCTAAAGTAAATGGTTGTTTTGTATCTATTCCGTAAAATAACCTTATGATTTCTGCTTCTCTTGGTGTTAAAGTAGAAAGTGCTCTTTCTATTTCTCTTAAAAGAGAGTCTTTCATTAACCCTATATCTGCATTAGGAGAATCAGTATTCACTAATACATCCATTAAAGTACCTCCATCGTCATCTGATGAAAAAGGCGCATCCATAGATACGTGACGGCCAGATACACTTAAAGTTGTAGCAACTTTATCTTCTGGCAAATCTAATTCTTTTGCTAATTCATTAGCAGTAGGAGGTCTTTCGTACTCTTGCTCAAGTTGAGAATATGCCTTATTAATTTTATTTAATGAGCCTACTTGATTAAGAGGCAACCTTACAATTCTAGCTTGTTCTGCTAAGGCTTGTAATATAGATTGTCTAATCCACCAAACAGCATAAGAGATAAATTTAAAACCTCTTGTTTCATCAAATTTTTGAGCTGCTTTTATTAAACCTAAGTTTCCTTCGTTAATTAAATCAGGAAGTGTTAATCCTTGATTTTGATATTGTTTTGCTACAGAAACAACAAAACGTAAATTTGCTTTAGTTAGTTTTTCTAAGGCAACTTGATCACCATTTTTAATTCTAATGGCTAATTCTACTTCTTCTTCAGCCGTTATTAATTCTTCTTTACTTATTTCGTGTAAGTACTTATCCAAGGATTGACTTTCACGGTTGGTGATAGATTTTGTAATTTTAAGCTGCCTCATAGTGTAACGTTCCTTTGTTTATAGTCAGTTTTACAATAATTTTAGAAAACAAATGTACGTCAAAAAACTTCTATTGTCAAATAAAAAAAACCGAAAATAAGCTCTCTTCTTATTTCGGTTTTTAATGTAATTATTTAATATTAGCTATGGTAGTACAATTGCAAAAGCTAACTCTTTTTTTTCTTCATCACGGTAATACCCCTCAACTAATAGAGCTCCTGAATTATATTTTGTATATTTT
>CALTNV010000011.1 GCA_943845485.1 uncultured Flavobacteriales bacterium
GAATCGTATTTAGTCATCTCAAATTCCCATTCCCAAAACTCTTGAGGCTCTTGAGCAAATATTGAACTGATAATGGAACTCAAAAAGAATAATGTGAGCAGTCTTTTTTTCATATGTATGGCAACGTTCTGTGTATGGTGTCGTAGCATCCCGAAGGGTGCTATGCACTATACATATTGTTGGGGTGTCGTTGTTTTATTTTAAAATTTTAACAACCCATATTTAATAATGCAATATATCGCACGAACACCATCTTTCCAATTAATCTTTTTGCCTTCAGAATAGGTTCTCCCGTAATAAGAAATACCTACTTCATAGATTCTTATATTAGCTATTCTAGAAATTTTTGCTGTTACTTCTGGCTCAAAACCAAATCTTTTTTCATGGAGATTTATATTTTGTATTAATGATGTATCAAACATTTTATAACATGACTCCATATCAGTCAAATTTAAATTTGTGAATGCATTTGACATAAAAGTAAGAAATTTGTTTCCAATGGAGTGCCAAAAAAATAATACTCTATGTGGATTACTGCCTTTAAATCGAGAACCATAAACTACATCGGCAACCCCTTTTAAAATAGGATTTAATAATATATTATATTCTTCTGGATCATATTCCAGATCTGCATCTTGTATTATTAAATACTCTCCAATAGCTAACTTAATACCACTATGTATAGCAGCACCTTTGCCTTTGTTTACTTTATGTGATGTAAGTCGAATATTTAACTCTTTGTTATTATCAATATAATTTTTAATAATATTACAAGTGTTATCTGATGATCCGTCATCAATAACAATAATATCTTTTGTTAAATTACAGAGTAACTTTACCTCCTTTATTTTATCTAACAATAAAGCTATCGTATTACTTTCATTAAAAACAGGTATTATTATAGATAATGTAGTCATTTTATTTATTTTTAAAATCTTTTTGATCTAATGATTTTCCATTTATGCAGACGATATTCAAATGATACCATCATACAACCTAAACCATATATAATGCTTCTTTTAAAATTGATAGAAGAAGCTTGTTTAAAATATTTTGTAGGACATGTTATCTCTCCAATTTCATAGCCTTCCATGAATATTTGCGTTAACATCTGATTGTCAAAAACAAAATCATTAGAATTTATTTCAAAATTGATTTTCTTCAAAACTTCGGAAGAAAAAGCTCTATAGCCTGAATGGTATTCTGATAATTTTTGGTTAATTATTATGTTTTGAGCTAATGTCAAAAGACGATTAAAAAAATATTTATATAGAGGCATGCCTCCTTTTAAAGCTCCTTTTCCTAAAATTCTAGAACCTAATACAACTGGATAAATATCATTAGCAATAATATATGAAATTGATTGAATTAATTTAGGAGTGTATTGATAATCAGGATGGAGCATTATAACAATGTCTGCATTAAGTTCAAGGGCTTTTTGGTAACATGTTTTTTGATTTGCACCATACCCTAAGTTAGAGGCATGTTTAAAAATATATTTTAAACCATATGATTTTGCTACTTCAATAGTTTTATCAGAACTACAATCATCTACTAGAATAATATCATCCACTATATCAAAAGGGATTTCATTTAGTGTGTTTATTAATGTTTTTTCAGCATTATATGCTGGTAAAACAACGATTATCTTTTTATTGTTTATCATATAAATGTGATTAAGGGAATGGCCATAATGGTCCATGTAATTGATTTACAGAAACTCCTAAATAGACTGAAATACTAATAACAAGAATAATCCCATAAAATATATTCAGAGCAATCATAAATCTACCCAATTGTTGAGCCAGAGAATTTTGTTTTATTAGACTCCCTAGAGTTATAAGTAATAGGATAATGCCAGGGAGCATAAACATTGATTTCATACTTGAAAAATAAGGAGATCGTAATGTTTGTATAAATGGGACCAAAAAATATAAGAATGCTAAAAATAGAGGAACTATTTTATAGGCAATTGTGTGCCAATCTACCTGCAAGTTTATTTTTTGATATTGTTTTTTACAAGATAATAAAATAACGATAAAAAATAGCCCCCAAATTAAGCCCAATGAATACGCTATATAACCAAGAGTGGTTGCCCATGGAATCTTAGGACTAATAAATCGCCATTCATAGTCATAAAATGTTCTGGCGAACAATTCTGTAAAAAAAGAAGCTGAAGTATAATCAGAAATAAAAGGGTTTTGATATAATTTAAAAATTCTAAAGGTGAAAAATTCAACCTTTTCTAATGAGCCAGGGAATTGATTTTTCGCATAATCAAAGTAGTGCTGATTACTTACTAAAAACTTCCCTGTCTGATTATATTTCCATGCTTCTTCTGATAGGGAGAGTAAAACCCCTAATATTAAAATTGGAATGGCACAGTATAATTTTTTGCGTTGAGCTTTTCTAAACAATAATAAAAATATTATACCAGGAAATAAAAGGAGTAATAGACCGTGCTGCTTTGTGAGACTACCCAGGATTACAGCTAAAACTAAAGCACACAACCATCCCAAAAATCTTTTCCCTTTATTTAATGCAGTTACTGTTTCAAGAAACAAGTAGAAAGCAAGTACTGCGAAAAAAACCAACATATAGTCGTTACCTAACATAGCGGAGGTAAATATATCTCTAGGTAGTACAATGATAAAAGATAGAGTTATAGCGACTGATAGTTTTTGTAGTTTAAATAGCATCAAAATTTTATACGTAATTAAGAGTAAAAATATTGAAAGCAATGGGTTAATAGCCTGAACCATTTTCCAACAAACTACTTGACTTCCTCCTAACAATTTTGTTATCTTATAGACTGTAGCGCCAGTGTAATAATATAAGGGCGGCTGATAGCACTCCCAACACTGAAAAGGAGCTGGACGATTAAAGTCTTCTGCATAGATGTTTACCACCTCTAAATGGTCATCATATGCGTTGTTAGCTGGGCTTACCCAAAAAACAGTTAATCGCAGAATACCTCCAAGGCAAATTAGTGCAATAAGTAGATATTTATTTGAATTCTCTTTTGACATATTTAAATAACATAAAAGCTCCTATCAAGCCGAAAATCAACACTAAAACTGAAAAGACCTTACTAACTAACGAAAATTTCCAATGAAAAATTCGAACCCACCAAAAATTAATAGAGTTTTTCTCTATAGATGAACTTATTACCTTAGCATTCGAAGCAGTTCTAATCTCTTTCTTCCAAGGAGAATTAGGTTGATAGTTATATAACTCACCTAAGTTTTTTGGTAAAATGATTACTAACTGTTTTGCTTGAACTAAATGAGGTTCCTTTTTTAGACTATAAAGATATTCCATATCCGAAAGACTGTTGTAGGTTATGTAATCATTAAGAACATCTCTTTTATAATTCACTGTAATTAGTTCTACTTGCAAAATAAATGCAAGAAGCATTGCAATGAATACCCATTTCTGAGGCTTTACATATATAATGGGTAGATAAAGGAAAGGTATAATAGGCAGTATATAACGAGGACCATAAGACCATATACTGCCATGCCAAGCAAAATTCATTGAAAAGATGCCAAGATAAGTTGCGGATATCAAAATAATAGAATAGGATATTAATCTCTGCTTTTTCCAAAATGTTTTCATTCCCCAAAAAGCAATCACAATAGTTGTGGAGAAAAAAATAAGACCCTTCCCTGGAGAAAATAGAAAGCCAAATAAAGCAATAGGAATTCGTGATAATGACCAAAAATCAAATTTATCTGAATGAGCTAAAGACCAAGCCAATGAATATCCAGATTCTAAAGGATTTCCAAAACGATAATAATTATATAGTAAAACAAATACTACTCCAATAGCAAGAGTTGTTAAAGCTTTTAATCTTTCTTTATTATTACTTTGTATCAGTAAAATAGCAGGAACGGCTAGAATTGTTGTAGTTCTGAAAACCAACCCCAATGACAACATTAAGCCAGAGTAAAGACCTGAATTTTTTGTATTCTTTTTTAAAGCATAGTAAGTACTTATTAAAATGAAAAACATTTCAAAATGATGTTCATACGTACTTTGCGCAAAAACGAAAGAATAAGATGTTATTCCAAAAAATGCACTTGCTAAATATGCTTGCTTTTTAGAAGCTCCAATAAGTAGAACAATCTTAAATAGCAGAAAAGCACAAAGAGCATGTACCATGTAATTTAGAAACGACACAAAATATGCTGAATAATAGTAGGCATTAACTTCATCTGAACAAAGAAGTTTAGCAATAAAATATATTGGAATAAAAACAATCGTTTGTCCAGGGTTATAAACCATATACCTCTGTCCATTTTGATTTATTGCTATATTCCCATGCATGTCCTCTCCAACATCATCCGCTAAACCAAACTGTCCTTCTTGCACTATAATTCTAGTTTGACTCAATCTTAAGTGTGTATCTGGGTTTTCTATCTGACCAGATGAAAAAAGAATGCTTAGAATAATCCCAAAAAATAAATATATATATAATTGTCGCATATTATTTGTATAAAAATATTCCCACAAAAGGAATAAAATCTAATTTTTCTTGTTGTTTATGATGGAATTTGTTTTCACGGAATGCTACTCCTAGCATCTCGTCTATATAAACTGCGGAGTCGCCTAAATTATTAGCAGCCTCGTTGGCAGGAATTAATTTAAAATTGTTTTGCAAATAATATGCGATTCCAACTATTAGAGGTCCTTTTGGTTCAAAAACTAGTATCCTGGTCTTCGAATCTACTTGATTATCAACAAAGCTAGCTACTTCTCTAAACATTTGCTTTGGGGTTCTATCTAGTCTATATAATTGAAATAGAATAGTACTTGTCAGGACAGCATAAATTACAGGGATTGACAAAGAAAAGATTTTGTTTGGGAATCTATCTATCATTTTATACAAGCCCCAATATATAAATATCAGTACAAAGATATAGTATCTTGGTACTAAGATTGAGTGATGTCCAACCAGTTGATCAAATACATATATTTGGATACCATAGATTAAAATAGAACTTAACAAAATCAATGTGAATTTCCATTCTTTTAACAAAAGAAAAGCTATTGCCAGTAAAATTATCACAATGGTAATACCCCATTCATAAAATAATGGATCAATCATTGGTGATATCAAAAGGTGTAAAATTCCATCCAAGTATCCGATTGTTGATTCCCCAAAAGAAATAATACCATCAGTCCAATGTATATCATGGAAGTTTAATTGTTTTCTTATAGCAATGCCCCATGGTAGAAAGAACAATACGGCTAAACCATGATTCAATATTGATTTTTTAAATCCGTATTTAAGTAACTCAAAAAAGGCTAAAGAGGAAAGGAAAAATAACCCATAATAGTGGGTATACAATAAAGCTATAGATGATAAACAAAAATATAGAAATGCAGAAGACTTGATTTTTCTATGCTCTTGATAATCTAACCAATACCGAAAACTTAATGTGGCAAATAATAGGGCTAAAGCATACATCCTTGCCTCAGTGAAAAAGTAAAACAAAAATGGATTAAACATCAGCATAGCAAGAATTAGCCAGGGAGTAGACTTTCGTTCTGATCTGTGCCAAAAAAGATTAAATAGTATTAGAAAAACAAATAATCCACTACACAAAGAAAAGCTCCTTAGTGCAATTTCTGAAGTTCCAAAAACAGAAGACCAAAGCTTTAATATAATAAAATATAAAGGCGGATGGCCCTCATGTAAAATCTGAGTCGAAAAATTAGAATAGAAATTATCTTCTGCCAATAAGTGTTTGAAGTAATTGACATCATAAGGAATATCTTGCTCTGACCACACACTACCTTCAAAGTCATATACACTTACACCTTTTAAGAAAGTTAAAGTATATATCTCATCATGCCAAAAACCTTGCTGTGCACTGTGACTTATGCCTAAGAAGAGGTAAAGCAATAGTACTAATGCAATTGTGGATTTATTAAAATGATTCATTTTTTTAGTGATTTTAGGAGCGTCATCATATAAAGTTTGAAGTTCTTAGTCAATTTTAGTTTTGAAACACCTGCTTTTCGTTGTGTCCACGAAATAGGAATGATAGCAATTTTCTGTTTTCTATTGAAGGCTTTTAAACTCATTTCTAACCCAATACTAAACCCGGTGGAATTTAGAGGCGATATTGCATCTATTGAACGCCTATGGTAAATCTTAAAAATATTTGTAAAGTCATTATACTTATTCCCAGAAAGTATTCGTACCCATGTATTAAAAACCCTATTTAAAATTAACTTTATTATTGGATAATCCTTTACTCTTCCCCCCTTTATAAATCTTGATCCAAAAACACAATCATACCCCATTTTACTGATCTTTTTATATGATAATAGGATGTCTTCTGGAGAATCAGAACCATCTGCCATACACAAAGCTACAATATCTCCTTGCCATTTAGATAAACCATAACGGATTGCATTACCAACACCACTATCCCATTCATTAGATGTATATTTAAGATTAGAATACTTTGAAGCTAAGTTTGCTAACAACTCTATTGTTCCATCATTAGAATGGTCGTTAATAATCAGAATGGAAAACGGAATTTTTACATTCAGCTTTTTTTGAAGATTTTCTATTGTTTTAGTCAAAGTAAGCTCTTCATTTTTAGCCGGTATAATAATGCATAGCTCCATTATCTATATAAATTTACATTTTCTTTTTGCCAGATACTAAATTCCTTTTTTGGTTGCCCATGTTTATCCAAAAGTCCAATTTTATCCGACCAAGATTTATCCTGTGCAGCATCAATTATAGACCCCCAAATAATAAACTTCAAATCCAACTCACTGACTTTTTGAAATATATTCTTAACATACACTTTCCGCTGATCTTTATTATACAATTTGCTGCTTACAGCAGTTTCAGAGATACCGATGGGAATAGAATAAGCCTTACTTAAACTATCAAGATATTTTGTAGAAAATAACACATCGAGTTGTTTTCTTTCTGATACCATATTGGGATAAGTAGAGACTCCTAAATAATCAATATCTCCAAGCATATTGTCCAAAGTTGTAAATGTCTGCGATTGCTCCCATTCATTATGATGGCCATAAAGTAATTCAAGTTGATATGATAGTCCTACTTTTAATTTCGGCTTCAATTGTTTAATCTCGTGCTTTAGTTCTCTGAATATGGAAGCAAAAGCCCTAAAGCCACTAGAAGAGGTCAAAGCGTAGTAATTTACCTCAACTCCTAGATTCATATAGTCAGGATTATAAGTTTCCACTAATTTCAACATATCTTTCTTAAATAAACTAGAAGTTTTACTATCTGCAAAGCTCCATCCGCCTTTAGTTCCTGTTCGGTCAACTTCTTGCCAATCAATAGCAATCATAAAACTCTTACCATGATCCTTTGCCAATGAAAAATACCAAGCGGTATTATTAAAAAAGCTACTGTCATTAGGGCTCCATGAGATCTGAGCTACAATAATTGACGAATTCTCCAAGGTATGCTCAATAGCACTTTTTATAGCCCTATCCTCATGTCTACCATCCACCCAAAGAAGTGTTCCACCTTCTTTAAAGTACCAATTGCCTGATACAGAACAAGATAAAACGATACTACTCAGAAAACATATAATTAAATAGGCTCGCTTATTGGATATTTTGAATAGTCTGTTTTGTATTTGCATAAATATCAGTTATTATCTCCTCTAAATCAATAGTAATAGACCAGTTGGGATATTGAGAAATAAATTTACTATTATCTGTAATCCACCAAATATGATCGCCTACTCTAGGGCTATCAATAAGTTTAAAGTCAACCTTTTTATCCAATACATTATCAACAAGTTCTATTGCTTCTATTATAGAGCAACTATTAGCTCTACCACCTCCTAAATTATATACCTCTCCTGCTTTGGGGCTTAAATAAAACTCATAGAATGCTCGAACTAGATCATGCGCATGAATGTTATCTCTAACTTGTTTCCCTTTATATCCAAAGATATTATATGTAGTATTACACTTAACTAGATAAGAAAGGAATCCATGTAACTCAACCCCCGAATGTGGACCTCCTGTGATACAGTTTGGTCGAAAAATTCCAATGTTTAAACCATAATACCTGGCATACTCTTGACACATTACATCTGATGATAACTTACTAACACCATAAGGAGAATGGAGAGACTGATCCACAAACATATCTTCTCTAAAACCGGTATAGTAAGTATGGTCTTTAGGGAGCTCATAACGACTTCCTATTTCCTCATACCCAAAGTCATTCAATGCATTTCCATATACTTTACTTGAAGAACATTGAATAAAAACTGCTTTATGGCATTGACATCTCATCTCTTCCAGAAGAATTACAGAGCCCAAAGCATTAATTTCAAAATCCTCAAAAGGGAATTTCCCAGACCAATCATGACTAGGCTGAGCAGCGGCATTCACAATTAGTTTAATATCATCTCCATATTTTGTGAAAAGTCGCCTAATACGTTCTCGATCTCGAATATCAATTGGATAGTGCTTATAATTTTCAACATCTTGCTCTAGCTTATCGATGTTTTTCGCAACGGACCCACCTTTACCAAAAAAATAGCCTCTAGAATCATTATCAATTCCAATGATCAAATCAAAATGCTGTGAAAGAAATTTCACAGATTCTACACCAACTAGTCCTCCTGATCCTGTAATTATTGCAATTTTTGTTTCCTTCATTTATTATAAATTTATCTTTTTATTCATCTTACTTCACTAAAATGCACCCCAACGGTTTTGTGCGATGATTTGTTGCGTAAAAATAGCAAAAAGAAACATAAAACTAAAGACTTTTACGTTTGCGAGGTTTTTCGCAAGAAAAACCAATTAAGCAATAAATTATGCACGTTGTTGTAATTTAGTTGTGAAACATTTGAGTAAGTAGTTTTTAATTCATTTTTCAAAGTTTTCATATTTCATTAATTTCCTTTTTCCTAAATATTTAAGCTCCATATGAGAGAAAGAAAAACTAAAATAATAAATATAAAAGACAAAAAAACATTCACTCTTTTTCTAGATAAAGACCATTTTTCAAAGTTTTCAAAATAATCTAAGTATGTATCGTTTTTGTAAACTAAAAGATTACTAACCATATAAGCAATAATTCCTAAAATTATTAAGTAGTAATTCTCAAAATCTAAATTCAATTGAAACAGTTTATTCGTAAGAATGCAAAAAGTCAAAAGAATTACTAATATTATTCCGAAAAATGCTCCAAAAACAAACCTTTGACTAAAACCATATTCTTTATTTAAAAAAAAGTCATTATAATATTCTAAAGGATTTTCAATTCCATATTTATTTTTCATTCTTCTTTTTATAAATGGTATTTTATATAAAAGTAAAAAAATGTTTATTTTATTGAAAGCAAAATGCATTGTCCTTTCAGTAAGATAAAGACAAAAATAAAGTGCATTTATTTTAGATTTTAGCAATTCCATTTAAGTTAAAATTCTTTTCAAATAATTTTTTCTTTCAGAAGTTAGATTTTCCTGAGCAATTAATTACAACGTTTTTGTATAGGCTTTGTTGTGTTGTTTAAGCAATGAATTTACTAAATTAAACACGAACGGTGAAATTCCGAAGGAATTTCCCAAGTGAGCTAAAACTAGCAATAAAGTTTATACGTTGTTAGCTTTTAGTGCTTTTTTGTCAGCGTAACAATTCATTCCAAATTTCTGTTTTCCGAGTTTGAGTAAAT
>CALTNV010000012.1 GCA_943845485.1 uncultured Flavobacteriales bacterium
TTATGAGAGAAATACAATAACTTAGAACCTTTAGTTATTGTATTTCTCTCATAATCCAAATGGAGAACAAGAGATAGTTACTTTTATGCTACGTCCAAGACCTCATTTAAAAAAGGTTCGTTTTGATGTTGATTTTGGAGAGTTATTGATTAAAGGAAAACAAGCTTCTGGAAATAGAGCGACCAAAGAATTGATTTCTAAAGTTGTTTTAAAGTTCAGAGGAGGATCTACTTTAAAGCCAAGAAAAATTTGGTTTGATGAAGTTGTCGGCCGTTTAAATGATGAAGGAAGAGGGAGATTAATAGGTGAGTTTAAAGGGCAAAATAAAATATTAACTGTTTATAAGTCAGGATATTATAAATTAACGCATTTTGATTTAGCTCAACATTTTGATGATGATATGATTTTAATTGAAAAATGGAATCCAAATCACCCTTTGTCAGCTGTTTATTATCATGGAGAAAAGGAGTTACATTATGCGAAACGTTTTTTACTTGAAACATCAGATAAAAAGGTTCCATTTATTACCGAAGATGAACACTCTTATTTAGATTTAGTGTCTTATGTAAAACATCCAAAAATTAGAATTTCGTATAATAAACACTTAAAAGCAACAAAACATTTACCCGATACGGATATCGACTTGTTTGATTTTATTAGTGTGAAAGGTATTTCTGCACTTGGGAACCAATTAACTAAATTAAAAACTAAACAAATTGATTTATTAGAGCCAACAGAAGATGATTTATGGCCTACAGAAAGTATTGGTGAACAGGATGAACAACAAGATCAATCTTCATCTAATGAGCAATTAAACGATGATGATTCTAACCAACCTACTTTATTTAATGACTAAAATTAATTAACTTGTAAAGCATAAGTTATAAGTATGGCATTAGATTATCCAGCAAAAATTATTTTAGCATGGTCAGAATCAGTAAAAGGAAATAAAAAAATTACTGATTGGTTGATTAAAAATGGATATCCTGAATTAGGGATATTTCATTTTGCGGTTAGAAATGACTTGAAAGCAAAAAAATGGCTAAGTGATCATAAATTCCATTTTTTATTAGCATTAATTAATGGCGCTGAGGGAAATGAGAAGGCAATTTCATTTTTAAAAAAAAATCATCAAGATTTATTATTAAACATGGCTTTAGCGGCAGATAATGATATTGATTCATTGAAGTGGTTAAAATTAAATTCATCACCACAAATAGTGATATTAACAATGAACTTGATGCATATAAAAAATAAAATTGAAGAACGAAATAAAGATATTCATCATATTCAATTTTAATTTTTTATTTTTAAAATTCTGGCATAAACGATGTTACATTTTTCATACTCTTCAGATTGTTCAAAATAAAGCTTTAAATTTTGTAAATGTGATATAGATGAAAATATTGGGTTATTTAATGATAAAGATAAACTTCCTAGTTTTGTAGCTTTGTAAGAGTTTTCAAGAGCATTATAATATTTTATTCTATTCTGTATTAGAAGCTCTTTTTTATATACGCGTAACAATTTTTTGTAGATTAGAATACTAGATTTTAAATCAATAATTATTGATATTAAGTCACTTTTACTTTCAATTTTTTTTTGTTTAAAATATCTATATTTTGCAACAACAAAACGGCTAACTCTTGATAATTCATTTTTTAATAAAAATAATTTCCTTTTGTAGTTCATAACCTAAATTTTAAGTGACAATAAACATTATTTCATACTACTTAAATTAAGGTTTAGTTTTAAATATTACACATTATGATATTTTATCATTATAAATACCTTGTAATATTTACATTCTTATTTGTTTTTTACACTATTATTATCATATTTAGTATTTAAATTCACCCATATTGATCTGCTAGTTCTATAAGTTACAGGTACAAGAACTAATATAGCTATTGATATATTGATGGTATAATACATAGGATTTATATTTGGCAATAATAGGTAGCTTAATACAAAAACAGCAACACTAAAAGCAACTGTTAGTCCATAACTAACATACATTGCCCCATAAAAATATCCTGATTCAATTTCAAATTTATGATCACATCTTTGACATTTTTGATTCATTTTATCAAACTTCTTTAAATTGTACATTTTATTATCAATAAATAAATCTCCCTCGTGACATTTTGGGCATTTGAAGTTTAGTATAGCATATAGTTTACTTTCTTTTTTCATAGTATTATACTTTTATTAATTGCCAGAGTAAGCAATATATCCACCATTTAAATCGTAAATAGTTTCAAATCCTAATTGACTAAGTATATTGGCTGCCTTTTTACTTCTCTTTCCTGATCTACAATAAACATATAAATGTTTTGATTGATCTATATGTTTTACATTTTCTTCAAAATCTGAGGCATTTACATCAAAATTTAATGCTCCTTCAATAAATCCATTATTAAATTCAGTTTCTGTTCTTACATCTAATAGAATTGCAGACTGATCATTGTTATATTGAGTAATAAATTCATCAGTATCTAATACTTTAAAATTTTCTGAATTATTTGTACAGTTAATGAAAGTAATAGTTAAAATGATACTTAGTAAAAGTAATTTAATGTTTTTCATTTAAAGATGTTTAAATTGGTTTTGTTAATTTTTACTGAGAGCTGATTTTTAATGAAATCTATTTCACCATCATAATGAATTTGAGTTTCATCAGTCTTTAATTCTATTCTGTTATTTTTAAAATATTCAATATATTTTGAACTATTAATTTTTTTGTTAAAAAGTTTATATGCTAAAATAGGAGCATACCATAAAGGAAATTTTTTTATGATGCATACATCTAATTTCCCATCATTTAATTCGGCTAATGGAGTAATATATGCATTGTTACCAAATTGTTTACTATTTGCAATAGACATTAAAAATATATTATTATATTTTTTTTCATTTAATGTAAAGCTAATTCCTTTATAATTAAAAAACTCTTTTAAAGTTATTTTTATATAAGATGTGAATCCTCTTTTTCCATAATTTTTAAATTTATGGGCAACGTGAGCATCAAAACCAATACCAATAACTCCTACAGCAAATTTATTATCATTAAAAGTAAGAGTATCAACAGTACTATAGCTTCCTTTATTTAAGTTTAAAATGGCCTGTTTAATATTAACAGGAATATTTAATGATCTTGCAAAGCCATTTCCACTACCTGAAGGAATTATAGCTAAATTAGTACTAGTGTTTATAATACCATTAGCAGTCTCATTTACTGAACCATCTCCTCCAACAATTGCAACGATATCAACTTTTTCATATGAAGCTTGTTTAGCAATGTTTTTTGCATGTCTTGGCTTTTCAGTATATTTTATGGATACATCAAAAATATTTAAATCTAAATATTCATTTATTATTTTTTCAACAGTTTTTTGTTTTCCTATTCCTGAAATAGGATTAATAACAAACCAAATTTTTTTTTTATTCAATTGTGAGTTCATTATTTATAAAACGATTATTGTATTGTTGTATATAGGATTTGATCACATTTTCAATTTTCTCTTTTTGAATTACTTTATTTTCAATTATATTAAACTTTAACTCATAGTCATTATTAATATTATATAATTCCTGTAATCTATTGTTTCTAAACACTGCATAATAATTATTATCTATAAATATGTAGCTGTTATTTGAATAGTTTATTATAAAATTATTTTTTGCTAAAGAGTCTTTTAATATATTACTACCATAGCTAATATATTTTTCTGTTTCTAAATTAAGTAAGCTATCTATTAGAATAGGCATGATATCAGATTGTTTAATTAATCCCTCTTTCTTTCCACTTAATGAACTATCTGGAGTGTAAAA
The DNA here is from genome assembly GCA_943845485.1 of uncultured Flavobacteriales bacterium. The sequence continues at coordinate 3,835 of CALTNV010000012.1, forward strand.
TAGTATTGGGATACTATAATCTAACTCAAATTTATTATCATTTGTTTTAATGTTTGGTGCAACATGATCTGCTAATATTATAAATATTGTCTCATTATACCAAGGTTCATTTTTTATAGCTTTAAAAAACTGTTTCAACGCAAAATCAGTATATCTAACTGTTTTGTATAATAAATGCTCCTCTTCATTTTCTTTTTTAAACTTTGATTTAAGATGTTCAGGGATTGGATAGGGGTGATGAGAAGTAAGTGTAAATATAGAGGCAAAAAAAGGTTGTTTTAAATTATTTATTTGCAATGCACTATATTTTAGAAAAGGTTCATCAAAAACTCCCCAAGTTCCATCATAATCTTTACCTCCATACTCTGATAATCCAAAATATTTAGAAATTCCAGCTGCTGAGGTAAATATATCAAATCCCATTGAACCATTTTTAGCTCCATGAAAAAAGGCCATATCATACCCATTTTTATTTAAAATATTTGTTAGTCCATTAATTCTATTTGATGAATATCCGGAATAAATAAATGGGCTATTACTTAAAGTAGGTAAGCTGGTAAACACTGCTGGTAAAGCTTCAATACTTCTTTTTCCATTTGCATATGAATTTTCAAAATATAAACAATGGCTAGATAAACTATCTAAAAAAGGGGTGTAACTTTTTTCTCCAGATAGACTACCAATAAATGATTTGCTAAAACTTTCTAAAAGTATAATAACAACATTTTTATTTTTTGATGTAGTTTCTTTTTTTTGATGGTTCTTTTCCGAATTAAAAAAAGTAGTGATTTCTTCCTCTGAAAAATAAGATTTCTTATCAAGCATCTTATCATCAAAGGTTTTAATAATTGAAAATGGTGTGTTTAATATTAAAGGAATTTGAGATGAGCTTCCAAACTTGGAAGCTGTTAATATATCTGTTGGTCTTAATTGAAAACCACCTCTTGAAATTATAACTGAAGTAAATATGACAGTAATAAATAAAAAGCTATTTATTGAATAATTGAATTTATTATTAGATATAGGTTTTTGACAAAACCATAATTTTTTAATTATAATGATAAAAAAACTAATGAAAATTATAAAAATAATTACAAGGAACCAGTAGTCTTTTAAAAATTGAGAAATTAAACTCACTAAATCTTCATTTCCGCTAAATATTAATTTAAATAAATCTGCTGTAGATCTTTTTTTATTAAATGGGAAATATTGAATATCAATAAAGTTTAAAATAAAAGAAAAAAAACATATGGTAAGATATAAGTAGTATAATATCTTTTGATATATTTTATTATATCTAAATTTTAAAGGAATAAAATATAAAAAAGAAAATAAAATTGTGATGGTAAAGTGAGTGGAGCTATCTATGTATAATCCACCTATAAAATTAGTCACTGTAAAATCATTAAAATAATTATAATTATACAATAAAAAGATAATTCTTGATAGGGTATAAAATAAAATAGTAATAACAGTAACAAGTAAGTACTTTTTTAAATAAGATTTCAGCACAAATAATTTGTTTTAATCATCAAAAACAACTTTTAATAAGTTTTGTAATAATTATTAATCGTTTCATTATCTTTAAGGTAAGGTAGGTAAAAATCCAAAGCTTTTTTTCCTTCTAAACTAGAACCATTATTTTTTTTATATTTAGCGTATGTAATAATTGAAAAAATTAATATATCTATATCTTCTTTAGTTAAAGAATTGATACTGAAATTAGATTCTATTTCTTTAATATCTTCCGTTGTTTTTAATAAGCTGCTTCTACTATTGCTTGCCTCCTGTATAATTGACAATAAATATAGTTGTCCAGGATTATACTTGTCCATTTTATAGTAATTCTTGATATAAGAACTACCTTTTTTCATCATACTTACATCATTTAAATTACTGAAATAATTTTTTGTTTCTGCGTTTAAAACTTTTTTTAGCTTTACAAAGTATTCAGGTTCAAAGTTTATATAATCATTATCAGTATCTATTTTTCTAAATTTAGCAGCATATTTAACTGAGTTTTTAAAAGCATTTTTAAACTCCTCCATATCTCTTTCTGGATTTTCGCTTATATAAAACAATGCCATTGATGTATAAAGATATGGTAAGGGTTCTTTTCTTGTACTTTCTTTTTCTGTTAATTTAATTGCCTGATCATAAAGCTTATCATAATTACCATCAACATAAAGTAAATGTAATTTTTCATATTCTTTTTCTTGCCCAAAAACATTACTTATCGTAGCTATTGAAAATAAAAAAATGGCTAATACTATATTTATTTTTTTCATGATAATTTTTATTTATGTTGATATGATAAGTAAATATAAGGTGTTTAATGTTTTGATATATTTATTTTAAGTTTTTTTTAACAAAACCTTAAATATATAGTACTTTTGTCATCAAAAATAAACAATTTAGGGTACATATTTTTATGAAACAAATAGGAAATAAAATAACTTTTGTAAATAATAAAGATAAATTAACGATTGTGATTTCTTCAAAAGTTGAAAAATGGAAAGAAATTGCATTACTAATTTGGGTTTCATTATGGTCTATATGTGGTGGAATATTTATTTATTTTTTTACTAAAGCTGAGGTTCAAAAAGAACAACTTTTTTATGTGATTATTTTATCTTTTTGGCTCTATTTTGAATTTAGAATAGGTAAAGCTTTATTGTGGAGACTTTTTGGCAAGGAACTATTGAAGATTGATAATGAAAAATTTTATTTTAAAAAATCTATTTTAGGTTATGGTAAATCTTTTGGTTTTTTTCTTGAAAACCTTAAACAACCAATTGAAGTTGTTGATTATAAAATAAATAATTTAGTTGAAAATTTAGAAGAGTCTTTTTGGACCATAGGGGGGGGGAGATTGAAATTATCCCATGATTCAAAAATATTAGATTTCGGATTTCAAATAACAGAGAAGGATGCAAATCTACTTGCTAGGTTGTTACAGTCCACAATTAATCATAGAATTTCTGAAATTAGAAAAAAAGAGAAGAAGGCCGAGTTATAATTTTTGCAATGGTGTACATTTTCCATTTACCAAACTATAACATTTCATTTTGTCTTTAAATGCTGTAGGTTTAAAAATTGATTGTCCTAAAAGTAGTCTTATGCACTCTTGTATACCTTCAATAAATGAAGGGTGAGGATAAACTAAATCTGTAAGTTCATGGATTCCTTTATTCATCTTAATTAGAAGAGCCAAGGCTTGAATTGCAGATGATGCATGCTCGCCTATAGCTCTCATGCCAAGTATTTTCATTGATTTGTCATGGCTAACAATAATTTTAAAGAATCCTTGTGTTTTTCTCATAGCTATAGCTCTAGCGTTTGTTTCATAAAGCACTTTAACAACTTTTACCGGAATGTTATCTTTTACACATTTTTGTTCACTCATTCCAACTGTTGCAACTTCAGGATCTAAAAACATTATTGTACTAATATTATCATAAGATATTTTTTTATTTGGAGATCCAAACATTCTTTCCACAGCATGTCTGGCCTCTAATTCTCCAATATTTACTAATGCTAATCTTCCTGAGGCATCTCCTGCTGCAAAAATATTAGGTACATTTGTTTGGGTATCATAATCACCAATATAAGTTTCTGATTCCCCAAGTTTTATTCCGACATCATTTAAGCCAATATCTTTAACTCTTGGTTCTCTACCTACCGATAATAGTGCTTTTTCAACTTTAATAATTTCTTTTGACCCATCTGGATAACTTAATTCATATTCAATTTCATTATCAATTATTTCTAATCTATCTAATGTTGCATTATGATGTATTTTAACACCTTTTTTTTGAAGATTACTAGCAACTAATTCTGAAATATCTTCATCTTCAAATGGTAAAATCCTCTCTGCTCTATCAATTAAATAAACTTTAGTTTTACTAAAATTTGCAAATATGGTTGCGTATTCACATCCTATAACACCTGCTCCAACTATTACAAGACTTTTAGGGTAGTCTTCTATATGATGAATTCCGTTGGAAGTTAAGATTGTTTTTTCATCAGGGATTATATCAGGAAGAGTTCTAGGCTTACTTCCTGTTGCTAAAAGTATAAATTCACCATTAACTATTTTAGTTGATCCGTCATCATGAGTAATTTCAACATCATTTTCAGTAATTAATTTACCAAATCCTCTTTCAAAAACGAGTTTTCTTTTCTGAAGCTCTAATTGAAGGAGTTTTATATGGCTTGAATATTGAAATTTTCTATCGAATGTTGCTTCATCAACTGTTTGTGTAACTTCTTGCCAAGTTAGCTCAATAGGTTCTTTACCTCTATCTGCTATATTATTATTAATATTAGCTACTTTATTAGCTACTTCCCATAGAGCTTTACTAGCAAGTGCACCATCATAAATTCCTGCACCGCCAATTTTGTTTTTTTCAATTAAGCATACTTTTTTTCCAAAATCAACAGCTCTCATTGCAGCTGCGTATCCAGCAGGTCCTCCTCCTATAATTATTAAATCAAATTTTTCACTCACACTAAGTTTTTTAATTTAAAATACAAAAAATAAATAAGTTTGTATTAAATGTGTGATCTTATTTAGTGTAAGATTATATATGTTAATGTTTTGTAATTATTTAGTGTTATACTTTTTAAAAAAGTAATATTGATTTTTTTTATTATATCAATAAATTATAATCATTTGAATCAATCTAATAACTTAGGTACAGAATCAATTTCTAAATTAATTGCACATCAAGCTATACCATCCTCTATTGGTTTTTTAGTGATGTCATTAAATATGGTTGTTGACACTATTTTTTTAGGTAAATGGGTTGGTTCAATGGGCATTGCTGCAATTACCGTTGTGTTACCAATTACTTTTTTTATGTCTTCTGTAGGTATGGCTATTGGAATTGGTGGTTCTTCAATTATTTCAAGAGCTTTAGGAAAAGGAGATAAACAACTGGCAAGAAATGTTTTTGGTAATCAAATTATATTAACCCTTTTAACCAATACTTTATTTTTAATTCTTGGATTTCTTTATTCTAAAGAAATTGTTTCATTATATGGAGCTAAAGAAAATGTTTTAGAGCCCTCAGCTAATTATTTTAGTATCATTTTAATAGGTGTACCTTTCTTATCATGGTCAATGATGAGTAATAATGTTATTAGGGCTGTTGGGTTTCCAAAAAAATCAATGAATGTAATGCTTTATCCAGCAATTTTAAATATCGTATTAGATCCAATTTTTATCAAGGTTTTTAATTGGGGACTTGAAGGTGCAGCCTCTGCAACTGTAATTTCTTATGTAGTGAGCGGTTTTATTTGTACTTTATTTTTTATGAAAGGAAAATCAGAATTAGTTTTTTCTATTGATTATTTAAAATTTAATAAATCTATCATAAAAGAAATATCAAGTATTGGTTTTGTTTCACTAGCTCGTCAGGGAGTTGTAAGTTTATTATCTATCTTTTTAAACAATTCATTATATAAATATGGTGGGGAGATTTATTTATCAGTTTATGGCATCATTAATAGAGTAATGATGTTTGCTCTATTTCCTATAATTGGTATTACTCAGGGGTTTTTACCTATTGCTGGCTATAATTATGGTGCGAAAAAATATGATAGGGTTATTGAGGTGATTAAAAAATCTATATTGTTTGGTACTATAATTTCTGTTTTTATTTATTTCTTAATTGTGTTTTTTAGAATAGAAATAGTTTCTGCTTTTACAAATGATGCTTTTGTTTTAGAGGAAACACCTCTGCCCTTATTGATTGTTTTTTCTGCAACTCCAATTATTTTAATTCAGTTAATTGGTTCAGCATATTTTCAAGCTATTGGTAAACCAAAACCAGCACTATTATTAACACTATCTAAACAAGGTATATTTTTAATACCTCTGGTAGTAGTATTACCAATTTCTTATGATTTAAACGGTATATGGTTTTCTTTTCCCATTGCCGATATATTGTCAACTATTTTAACTTTTATTTTCCTTTATTATGGGGTTAAAAAATTAAGAA
>CALTNV010000013.1 GCA_943845485.1 uncultured Flavobacteriales bacterium
ATAGGCCTTAACCCTCCTAAAGACCAAGATAAACAATGGCACATTGCAATCCAAATACAAACGTGATTCATATTGCTTGGACCGAATTTGATAAATATGGAAGTAAAAACGCCGAAGATAAAAGTAGAATTTTATATAGTTTTTTTGACCAAAATAAATGGTCAACACCAATACAATTAAATCAAAAAGAAGGTTTTTGTGTTGATGATAATTTAACAACAGAAGGTACAAGTATTACAACAGATTTAGACAATAATACTCATGTTATTTGGAGCTACGATGATTCTTTATATATTAATTCAACTTCAAATAAGAAATTTAACAACAATGAAAAAGGCTTGTTTAAATTAAACCCTGGTTGGGATTTAGAAGTACCAGGAATATATAGATGTAATGGTATGCCTATTATTAAAACAGACTATAGTAATTCAAAATATAAGGGTAAAATGTACATTTGCTGGAGTGATCAAACAAATGGAAAAGATAATACTGATATTTTTATTTCTAGCTCTGTAGATCAAGGAAAAAAATGGTCTACTCCTACTTTAGTAAATAATGATAAATCAAACACCCATCAATTCTTACCTTCTATGGACGTTGATCCTAAAACAGGGTATATTTATATTGTTTTTTACGATAGAAGAGTAAACAATGACCTGGAAACTGACGTTTATTTAGGGATTTCTAAGAATGGAGGTAAAAGCTTTAATAATGTGAAAATTAGTGACCATCCTTTTACCCCTAATCCTAAAGTGTTTTTTGGTGATTATAATCAAATTTCTGTTTTTGATGGTATGGTAAGACCAATTTGGACACACTATGAAAATGATAGTTTAAGTATAAAAACAGCTATAATAAATTTTAAAAATGATAAATAATCAATTTATTACCTCCTGTATTCTAATACTTTTAGGAGGAATACCAGGAATTCATAAGTTATTAGGCCAATACCCTCCAAATTGGTTTAAAGAGATGTTTAAAAATAGTATTATAGATATTTTTCCACACAGTATTACTTTTAGTTTTTTAATCATTATTTTTTTAGAAATTTTAGGAGCTTCTTTATTTCTATTAGCATTATTAAAAAAAGAATATATCACAAAAAAATATACCTACACTAATATTGGCATCTCAACATATTTAATCTTATTTACAATTTTATTATTTGGTAGTTTTATCATTGAAAATTATGATAATGGCTTTAAAGATTTTATATACTTTTCAGCAATCATAATTATTAAACAATCAGTATTTATGAATCCAAAACCTAAGAGTTAATGGAAATAAATTCAACTATTAATAACATTATTGTTAGTGATTTTAATGAAAAAACATTTATTTATTAACTGAATATAAGAATGAGTCAATTCTACTTTTATTTTACAATAATCAATGTTTAGGTTGTGCCTGAAAGGCTATGCCTTTAGCTGATAAACTTCAAAAGCAATTTAAATATATTAAAGTAATAGGAGTTCATAATCATTTTGGAAATAATAAAATAACTAAAAAAGATATCAAAAGTGTATTTACTATAAACAACCTACCCTTTCCTATTTTTATTGACAATAATCATAAAGCATATGATGTCTTTAAATGTGAAGGCACAACTCATTAGATATTAATATCATATGAACAAAAAATATGACATTCCATTTTTTTGATCACAAACAGGGCTAAAAATAGACTAAATTATGCCTTGGAAAAATTAAAAACTTAAACCTTACTTCATGTAATCGGAATTTTAAAACTATAAATGTGTATTTTTGTAAAAAAATATATAATGAAAGCAAATATTACTACAGAAAAAGGAAATATGGTTGTTGAGTTTTTTGAAAAAGATGCTCCTAACACTGTTAAAAATTTTATTGGTTTAGCAAAAAAAGGTTTTTATGATGGTTTAACATTTCATAGAGTTTTACCTGATTTTGTAATTCAAGGTGGATGTCCAGATGGAACTGGAGCTGGTGGTCCAGGCTATAGTATTGACTGTGAACTTAAAGGTGATAACCAATATCATGATAAAGGGGTTTTAAGCATGGCTCACGCTGGAAGAAATACAGGTGGAAGTCAATTCTTTATTTGTCACAGTAGAAACAATACTTCTCACTTAGACAGAAACCATACTTGTTTTGGTAAAGTTATTGAAGGTTTAGAAGTAATTGAAACAATAAGAGAAGGAAATATTATTGAAAAGATTGAAGTTTTAGAAGATTAATATTTTTAAAAATATTTGCGTGTTATAGAAATATAACACGCTTTTTTATTTTATGAAAACAAATAAAAATAAATTTCATTGTCCTTGTGGAAAGGATAAGGAATATGTTAACTGCTGTGGTATTATTCATCAGGATATAACAAAAGTGAAAACTGCTGAGGATTTAATGAGATCAAGATACACAGCATTTACCATGGGAAATGTTCAATATCTGAAATTAAGTCATTTAAAAAAAACAGCAGACTATAAAGATGAAATAGAATTAAAAGATTGGTGTCAGTCTGTTAATTGGATTAAACTTGAAGTTCTATCCACTTTTTTGGGTTCAGAAAATGATGATAATGGCAAGGTTCATTTTAAAGCTTATTATATAGAAAATGGTAAAGAATATTGTATTGAAGAAAAATCAACATTTGTCAAAGAAAATAATCACTGGGTATATAAAGCATTTGAATAATTAATATTCATTCGCATCACCACAAGGATTAGCATCTGGAACTATACCACAACTTTTTGAACTTGGAATTTTAAATTTGTTTTCATTTTTTCTAATGAATTTCAGCATATCATTAATATCATTTAATGACAAAGTATTATCATCATCATCGGTAATCCCTTTATCATCAATTAGTTTATATAATTCAAGTAAATTTTTATTTTCATATCGTTTATATTTCATCAGATAAGTTAAAGCAGTATTTAAATTTTTCATGAGAATACATTTTAAAAATGAATATATTTTAACTTAAAAAATAATGTTTGAAATATAAATGAAATATAATATTAAATCTTACAATTTTGCACTACTCAAATTTATCAATATCATTAACATGTAAAATAAAATCCCCATCACTATCAACATCAAAATTTTTAATGAATTTCTTGTTTAAAATGATATCACTGTTATTGTAAGAATGATATGAAATAACATCTTGATTAAAAGTATCGTCATAAGCTTTAGTCAAAATAAAAAATTCTGTATTTATATTTTTAAACTCATCATCATCCCATTCGTAAAAAGGCGATTTTTCATTAATAGGATGAACAATCGTCCAGGTTAAGGGGAAAAATGTTACTTTGTTTGTTTCAAGGATAAGTTTAGGATACGTAACTTCAATCTCTCCTTTTTTATTCATTTTTCTAATAGATGCCATAAATTCAACATATACATTCATTAATGTATTTTCTCTCTTATTGACTATTTTAAACATTAAAGCTTTTCCTCCATTATAAGGTGCTAATAATAGGTTATTACTATAAGATATTTTAGAGTTTGGTTTACTAAATCTACCATACAATAAACCAGTTGAAATAGAAAAACTTAGTAAACCTACAAAAGCTTCAATTGATGAAAGTATATTGACACTATTGGATGAAGGAACAACACCTCCATAACCTACTGTGGTAAATGTTTGACAAGAAAAGTAAAATATTTGTAAAAAAACATTTAATTCATTTTTTGTATACTCTAATCCTGACAGTCCTTCAAAACCTAAAAAATAATATATAACTGAAAAAGAAATATTAAATAGCAAAAATATACCAAACAATATTAAAATAAACTTTATCCATGAAATATCTGTTAGATATTTATAGATATCATTGAAATAATTAATATTTGTGATTCTTTTAACGTTAAATGAACCATCTTTGTTAATCATTCTTTTAGGCTCATTCTTAAACGTTGTTCCAAAGCCTACATCTCTAATTGTATTTTTACTCATAAAAAAAGTGAAGATTTTTTAACCTTCACTTATAAATATATAAAATTTTTAGTTATTTATATTTATGGAATAACTACTTCACCAGTCCATGCCATAATACCTCCATCAAGGTTAGTAACATTATTAAAACCATATTGTTCCATAATTTGACAAGCTTGCATACTCCTAGCTCCACTTCTACAATAAATAAAGAAAGCGTCTTCTTTATTTAATTTTTCTAAACCAGCAACAAAAACTTGAGGGTTCATTATATTTAACATTGATGATTCTGGTATAATTCCTTCTGCCCATTCTTCAGGAGTTCTAACGTCAATAGTAACAACATTGGAAGTTTCATTTTGCAAAGCTACCCAATCTTTTTCATTTAAATTTTTTATCATAATTAGTTTATTTTAATGTTGATGAACATGATTTTTCTTCAATGTCAAAGTTTTCATTTTTTTTAATAGCACCAAAACCTCCTTGAATATCTGTCATATTTCTATAACCTTGTTGTTCTAATATAGAACAAGCAATCATTGATCTATAACCACCAGCACAATGAATATAAGTTAATTGATCATTATAATCACTCTTCCATTTTTCAATAAAATTTAGAGGCATATGTATTGATGTTTTTAAATGTGCAGCGTCATACTCTCCAATTTTACGAACATCTACTATATTAATATTATTGTTTTCTTTAAAAATTGAAGCAAACTCATCAACATCTATAGAGTTTGTTTTTGTAATTTCTTCTCCCGAATTTAACCAAGCTTTAATACCTCCATTTAAATACCCTAAAGTATTATCATATCCAACTCTTGATAATCTTAATACAGTTTCTTCCTCTTTACCTTCAGGTGCAATAAAAATTATAGGTTGATTAATATCAGAAATTAGTGCACCTACCCAAGGTGCAAAACCACCATTTATTCCAATATAAAGAGAATTGAGTATATGACCTTCAGAATATTCTTTAGGTGTTCTTACATCTAAT
>CALTNV010000014.1 GCA_943845485.1 uncultured Flavobacteriales bacterium
AAGAAGATCGATCAATTATGAACGTTACTTTTAATTTAGTTGATCAATCATTAGAAACTAAATTTGATGCTTTATGTGAAGCTAATAACATCAGTGGTATTAAAGGACATAGAAGTGTTGGAGGCTATAGAGCATCGTTATATAATGCTTTAACAATTGAAAGCGTAAAAGCTTTAATTGGAGTAATGAAGATGATTTAGTTATATTTATTTTATAAACTAAAAGACTACAATTTTAAATGTAGCCTTTTAGTTTATAAACAATCATACCTATTTGCTCGTGTAATAAGTTAGTAAACTGTGAAATGTTTTTTACTGTTGGAATAAAATAATACTCAAAAGAAAATTGAGAAGGATTATCATTATGATAATCTACTGGATAAATATCAAAATTTAATAATCCTTGCTTTTTAAAACAAGCTTCTGCCCTTTTCATATGAAATGCAGAGGTAATTAATAATGAAGATTTAAGGTTGTTCTGTTTAACAATTTTAGAACTTAGCAAAGCATTCTCATAAGTATTTCTACTTTTATCATCAACTAAAATATCTTTTCTTTTTACACCTAAGTTTATAATAAAATCTTTAATTAAACTAGACTCTTTAATGTTTTGATAATTTACCAAACCTGAACCACCACTGATTAAAATATATTTAATTTTATGCTGATGATATAAATTTACAGCGTACATAATTCTATCAGCCCCTTTATTAAAATTAACCCTATTTAAATCAGTATTATAACCAGAAAAACCACTCAATACGATACCAACATCATATTTTACATTATCAGCTATGGTTTCAGGATTAGGTTCAAAATAATTATATATTTGATCAACCAAAAAACTATTACCCGTAATAAATACCAGAAGAAAAATTGAGATTATCCCTTTTTTAAAAGTTAGTTTTTTTAGGAGCATAAAAAAACATAAAAGAAAAATCCAAATTAAAGGATTTATTAAAAACATCAATAATTTTGACAGATAAAAAAACATATTTTACAAATTAAAAAGCCACCTTAAAGGTGGCTTGAATGTGATAAATAAGATTATATTAATATTCATCAAAGTTTAATACTACTCTTTCGCTTCTTGGATGACATTGACAAGCTAAAACATAACCTTCATCAACTTCATCTTGCTCTAATGCATAATTTACATCCATATGAACCTTCCCCTCAGTAACTTTAGCCTTACATGAACAACAAACTCCTCCTTTACAAGAAAATGGTAAATCAGCTCCTAAATCTAATCCTAAATCAAGAATATTTTTACCTTTATAATCTAAATCAAAAGTAGTTTCCTCATCATCCATAATCACAGTAACCTTACTAACACCAGTTTCTATAGTTGTTTCAGCAGCAGAATTTGTATGATCGGCATTTGGAGCAGCGGTAGTTGGTGTCGTAAACAATTCAAAATGAATATTTTTTTCATCAACCCCTTTAGAGGTGAATAAATTAGATACATTATGAATCATTTGCTCTGGCCCACAAGTCATAATATCACTGATTGTTAGATTATCTAAATCTTTTGATACTATTTCTGAAAGTTTAGCCTCATCAATTCTTCCTGAATTGTAAGCTCCTAAAGAATTATCTTGTGAAAAGAAATATTGGATATGTAAATTAGAATAAATAGCTTTTAAAGATTCTAATTCATTATAAAAAATAGTATTGTCTTGTGTTTTATTACCGTAGTATAAATAAACATTAGACTGCGCTTCTTCTTTTAAAATACTTTTAACATTTGAAATAATTGGTGTTATTCCAGAACCTGCAGCAAAAAAAACATAATTTTCTTTGTTAGTTGAATTTGGGGTTAAACCAAAAGATCCTTGAGGATGAGTTACCTCAATAACATCTCCTTCTTTTAGCTGATCTACAGCAAAAGTTGAAAATAAACCACCTTCAATTTTCTTAATGGCAACCTTTAATATATTTTCAAAAGGAGCTGTACAAATTGAATAAGATCTTCTTAACTCTTCGCCATTTAATTTGTGTTTCAAAACTAAATATTGCCCTGGTTTAAAAGTAAATTTTGGAGCTAAATCCGTAGGTAATAAAAATTCAATTGAAACCGCATCAATTGTTTCTTTAATAATTTTTTTTATTGTTAATTTATAAAATTCCATAAGTCTTTATTTGAATTTAACAAAGTTACAAATTTCTAATCATTAGTTAATAAAATTACCTCTGATAAGGTACTATATTCTAATGATTTTTTAATAAATTCGTAAAAAAATATATCTCATGAAAAATTTATTTTATACAGCTATTTTTTCAGCACTACTTGTTAGCTGTTCAAGTTCTGGTACAAACAATAAACAAAATGATACCGATACTTTAATTAAAAACGAATTAAACATCTATACATTAAGACATTATGAGGTAGATGAAAAAATTTATAAAGCTTTTGAAAAAGAAACAGGTATTAAAGTTAAAGCTCATAAAGGGAAATCAGATGATATATTATTTAAACTAAAAAATGAAGGTAATCTTTCAACTGCAGATTTACTTTTAACCTCTGATGCAGGTAAGATGGAAAGAGCAAAAAATGATGGTTTACTTCAACCTTTTACAACAAAAGGGTATGACACATTAGTACCATCTAATTTTATAGATAGTAATCATTACTGGATAGCTATTACTGCAAGAGCAAGAGCTATTGTTTATGATAGTTTAAGAACAAAACCATCAGAAATAATTAGTTTTGAAAACTTAGCTAATCCAGAATTCAAAGGTCAAATATTAGTGCGTTCATCAGAAAGTAGTTATAACCAAAGTTTAATGGCAGGTATGATTGCACATTTAGGCTATGATGATGCTAAAATTTGGGCTCAAAATATTGTTAACAATATGGCTAGAGAGCCAAAAGGAAATGATAGAAGTCAGGCTAAAGCAGTAAGTGCTGGTGTTGGTAACATTGCTATAATGAATACTTATTACATAGGAAAAATGTTACAAAATGAAAATACGCAAGAAAAAGAAGTAGCAGAAAAATTAAGTATTTATTATCCTAATCAAAATTCTTATGGTACGCACGTAAATGCGAGTGTAGCAGGTATAACAAAATATGCTCCTCATAAAGAGAATGCTGAAAAATTTATTCAATTTTTATTAGCCATAGAACAGCAAGAACTTTTAATGAATGCAAATCATGAATTTCCAGTTGTAAACAATGTAGAATATTCTAAAATGTTAAAATCATTAGGAACATTTAAAATGGATACTTTACACTTAAGCAACTTAGGAAAATATCATGAAGATGCTTTAAAGATATTTAATGAAGTTAACTGGAATTAAAAATTATTTCAAGAATAATGTAGGATGGAAATTATTTTCCATCCTTTTTCTTTGTGTCATTATTTTACCTTTACTATTATTAGTTTCTCCTTTACTTTCTAATGAAAGTTCATCCGTATTAAAGCAATTAAACAATACCTTACCAAGTTATATTTTCAATACGTTTTATCTTGTTGCATTTAGTGTGCTGTATGCTTTAATATTAGCAATAATTCCAGCTTATTTAATCTCAAACTATCATTTTTTTGGCTCAAAAACTATAGAGAAACTACTCTATTTTCCATTAACTATCCCTTCTTATTTAGCTGCAATATGTTACAGTGGTTTTTTTGATTATTCAGGAATATTATATAAAGTAATAAAAAACACATCAACTGGAAAACAATTCTATGTTGATGTAATGAACATTCATTACCTAGCTTTTATATTAGCACTAGTACTTTATCCATACATATATATAGTCGCAATTAATAGCTTTAAAAACACTAGTAAATCATATAAAGAAATTGGGGAAAGCTTTGGTTTTAGTCCTTTAAAAATATTCAGAAAAATTGATTTACCTTTAGCAACACCAGCAATTATTTCTGGTACTTTACTTATTGTAATGGAAGTAGTAAACGACTATGGAGCAGCTAAATATTTTGGTGTTCCAACTTTTACAACAGGAATATTTAAATCTTGGTTTTCTTATGGCGATTTAAAATCTGCTATTATTTTATCTTTAATATTAATTGGTTTTGTAATTTTTATATTATTCTTAACCCATTTAATTACCAAGAATAAAAAATATATTAGCGCTAACAATAGCACCTCTTTTAAAAAAAGAAAAACAGGAAAAATGAAGAGTGTTATTTTTGTTTTAATAACAGCTTTACCATTTATATTAGGTTTTGTCATTCCAACCTTACAACTAATTGATTGGGCTTGCTACAGCATTCATTTTATTTTTGAAGAAAGATTTCATAATGTATTAATAAATACATTATCACTTTCTCTTTTTAGTGCTATTGCTATTAGCATACTCGCTATTGTATTTAGTTACGGTTTATATGTAATTAATGATCATTTAATTACAAAGTATAAAAAAGTAGCAATTATAGGATATTCAATTCCTGGGGCAATTATTGCAGTTTCAATCATTTTATTTTCAACTATAATCGATAGATACTTCAATGTAAATTTATTTTCAGGATCTATAGTCTTTTTAATCTATGCTTACATCATCAGGTTTTTTGCAATACCATTTACCCCTATTAATAGTAGTTTAGAAAAACTACCTTTTAATTATTACGAATTAGGAAAAACAAACGGATTAAATGATTTAAAAATATTCTTCTCTATTCATTATAAAATGATTAAAGAGGTATTTTATATTTCAGTTGTTTTCATTTTTATTGACATTATCAAAGAGCTTCCACTAACAATTATATTACGCCCAGATAATTTTAATACATTATCAACTTTAGCTTTTGAATATGCCAGCGATGAGATACTCACTAAATCCGCTATACCCTCTCTTGTAATTATTTTATTTGGTTGTATAGGAATATTATTAATGTTTAAAACAAAATCAAAGAATGGATAAATTAGTGGTGAAAAACTTAAAACATCATTTTAATGATACTTTTACATTAGGTCCTATACATTTTGAGGTTAACAACACCTCTTCATTAGCAATTTTGGGTGAAAGTGGATCTGGAAAATCAACACTTTTAAGGTCAATCATTGGTTTTGAAAGCATTGATACTGGGCAAATTATTTTAAATAATAATACAATAGCAAATAACAATAAATCTCTATCTCCAAGTAAAAGAAATATAGGTATCGTATTTCAAGACTATGCTTTACTCCCACACTTAACAGTAAAAGAAAATATTCATTTTGGTACAAAATGGTCAAAAGTAAATCAAGATGATTTTAATCAATTAGTAGATTTAGTAAAAATTAAAAATCAACTAAATAAATATCCTCACGAATTATCAGGTGGACAAAAGCAGAGAGTAGCCATTACAAGAGCTTTACTTAAAAAACCTGACTTATTGTTACTTGATGAACCTTTTAGTAGTCTAGACCAAGCTTTACAGGCTTCTTTAAGAAAAGAAATTAAAAAAATATTACACCAAGCCAATATTCCTTTTATATTGGTAACTCACGATATTAATGATGCCATTGAAATTGCAGATAAAATTTTAATTTTAAAAGATGGCAATCAAATACAATATGGTTCGGTAAAAGAATTATATAACAACCCTAAAAATCGATATATTTCTAATTTCTTTTCAAAAACATTTGTAGATGATGATCAAAAGTATTTTAGATCGGAAGATATTTTTATTAGTGATACGGGAAATGAAACAGGAAAAGTACGATCTATCAGTGATTATGGTAGATTTAAGAGTGTAATCATTGAATGGAAAGATGATTTTATAGAAACGACAAGTGAAAATTCTTTTAATCGCGGAGATTTGATTAAATTTGATATCCTAAATAAATTTTGAATAAATGAGTGAGTCACTAAAATTAAGGTCGGTTTATAAAGATGGTGTTTTGTTTGATTTTTCAAAACAAAATTTAAGTGACGAAGATTTAAATCGTTTATATGATAAATGTGAC
This sequence comes from uncultured Flavobacteriales bacterium, assembly GCA_943845485.1. The sequence continues at coordinate 5,916 of CALTNV010000014.1, forward strand.
ACTCAAAATTTAAAAGCTCAAATTAAAAATTTATTTAAAGGTGAAAAAATAAATAAAACAGAGAATAGAGCTGTATTACATACCGCCTTAAGAGACTATAAAAGATATACAGATACAAGAGTTGACAATGAATTAGTAGGGTCGTTGGTAAAAGACAGTTTAGATAAAATAGATGATTTTGTTACTAAATTATATGCCAACAAAATTAAAGGCTATACTGGAAAATCCATAACGGATATTATTAACATTGGAATTGGAGGATCGGATTTAGGACCTTGGATGACAACAACAGCTTTACGTACTTTTAATCAAGGAATAAAAGTGCATTATGTTTCAAATGTTGATAGCGCCCATATTAGTTTTATTTTAGGTAAACTAAACCCAGAAACATCTTTGTTTATTATCTCATCAAAAAGTTTTGAAACTACTGAAACTCTTATAAATGCAAAAGCAGCAAAAAAATGGTTAAACTCATATTATCAGCACAATAATTTTTTTAATACCCACTTTATAAGTGTTACATCAGCCATAAAAAAAGCAACCGATTTTGGTATTTTAAAAGAAAACTGTTTTCCTATATGGGATTGGGTTGGTGGCAGATTTTCATTGTGGTCATCTATTGGTTTAGCAACGGCCTGTGCCATTGGAATGAAAAATTTTTATATGCTTTTGGAAGGTGCTAAAGAAATGGATCATCATTTTGAAAATGAAAATTACGAGTCAAATATACCTGTTTTGCACGCCTTATGTACCTATAATAATGTAGAAAACAGAAACATATTAGCCGAAGCTAATATACCATACAGCCAATATTTAAATACATTTCCTGCTTTTATACAACAACTTTCTATGGAAAGTAATGGTAAAAGAATTGATAAAAATGGAGAAGTAGTAAAGTATCATACAAGTCCAATCGTATGGGGTAAAGCAGGAACCAACTCTCAACATTCATTTTTTCAAGCTATACATCAAGGTACAGTGGAAGTTAGTACAGAGTTTATTGCTTTTTGTAAACAACCTTCTGAATTTGGTTTAGAAAATCATCATGATGTACTAATTGCAAACTGTATTGCACAAGCAGAAGCCTTGTGGAATGGTAAAACAGAGAAAGAAGTTATTAATGAGTTAATGGTTAAAGGATATTCTGAAAATAAAATAAATGAAATATTACCTCATAAATTATTTCCAGGTAAAAAATACTCATCTACACTATTTATAGATGAGCTTACCCCTAAAAGTTTAGGTCAATTAATAGCTTTATATGAGCATAAAACATTTGTTTTAGGGGTGTTATGGAATATCTATTCTTTTGATCAATGGGGTGTTGAATTAGGAAAAGATTTAGCATCAAAAATTTTAGAAGAAATTGAATATGAAAAAATAAACAATCACGATGTCAGCACAAATAACTTAATAAAGCACTTTTTGTCGCATAAAAAGTAGAATAAACGACAATTAATCATGTTTATTTGACATTTTATCACAACATCTAACTTTTTGTCTAATCCAATAAATTAGGATTATTTTTTGCAATTAAACATTGTAATTTTAATAAAAAATAATTTACAATGGATTTCAATAAGTTTACAACAAAATCTCAGCAGGCTATTCAAAAAGCTCAAGATTTAGCTAGAGATAACTCAAATCAAGTTATTGAAAATGGTCATTTATTAAAAGGAATTATTTTAGAGGATCATAATGTTTTCCCATTCATATTAAATAAGTTCTCCATCAATAAAACCATTTTTCAAAAAACATTAGATAGTATATTAAAAAACTATCCTAAAATAGAAGGAAGTTCAAATATATACTTATCAAACAATGCAAATAAAACCTTAACAGATGCAATGAAAATTGCAGAAAAACATCAAGATGATTTTGTTACGATAGAACGGATTTTATTAGCCTTACTTGACAGTAATGACGCTATTTCAAAATTACTATCAGACAACCAAATTGATAAAAAAAAATTAACCCATATTATTAACGAATTAAGAAACGGAGAAAAAGTGAAATCACAAAATGCTGAAGATACCTACCAATCATTAGAAAAATATGCTATAAACCTTAACCAATTAGCTAAAACAGGTAAATTAGACCCTGTGATTGGTAGAGATGAAGAAATTAGAAGAGTAATACAAATTTTAAGTAGAAGAACAAAAAACAATCCTATATTAATTGGTCAACCAGGGGTTGGTAAAACTGCTATTGCAGAAGGTTTAGCTCATAGAATTATTAATGGTGATGTACCTGAAAACTTAAAAACAAAAAGCCTTTACTCATTAGATATGGGAGCATTAATTGCAGGAGCTAAATATAAAGGAGAATTCGAAGAAAGATTAAAAGCCGTTGTTAAAGAAGTAACCTCAGCAGACGGAGAGATTATCCTTTTCATAGATGAAATTCATACACTTGTTGGTGCTGGTGGTGGTGAAGGTGCAATGGATGCTGCTAATATATTAAAACCGGCATTGGCAAGAGGAGAACTAAGATCAATAGGTGCCACTACATTAGATGAATATCAGAAGTATTTTGAAAAAGATAAAGCACTTGAAAGAAGATTTCAAAAGGTAATGGTTAATGAACCTGATACTGAATCTTCTATTACTATTTTAAGAGGAATCAAAGAAAAATACGAAACACACCATAAAGTAATTATTAAAGATTCTGCCATTATATCTGCTGTGGAGTTGGCACAAAGATATATTTCTGATCGATTTTTACCTGATAAGGCCATTGATTTAATAGATGAAGCAGCTTCTTTATTAAGAATGGAAATGAACTCAAAACCTGTTGAGTTAGATGAACTTGATAGAAAAATAATGCATCTTGAAATTCAAAAAGAAGCAATGAAGCGTGAAAAAAACAACGCTGAAGTTGAAAGAATTAATAGAGAATTAGCTGATTTAAATGATAGAAAAACAGATTTAAGCTCTAAATGGCAAGCAGAAAAAG
>CALTNV010000015.1 GCA_943845485.1 uncultured Flavobacteriales bacterium
CAGAAGCAGTACAAATCACGACTACTTTGAATATTGACTTATGCTACAATAGCAATTATACATATGCTGATGGATCAGTAGTTAACAATATTACAAGTAATCAAAGTTATATTTCTACATTCACATCAGTATTAACTGGATGTGATAGTTTAATCATTGAAAACCTAACTGTAACAACTCCTTTAGACAACAGTGTTACTTTAACTGGTAATCAATTTACAGCGATACAGTCTGGAGTTAATTATCAGTGGATTGATTGTGATAATGGCAATAGTAATATTGATGGAGCTAATAACCAAACTTTTACAGCAGATAATGAAGGTACCTATGCTGTTGTGATAAATGATGATAATTGCTCTGTAACTTCAGAATGTATTACATATTCTATATTATCTGTATTTGAAGATCAATTTTCTTCTCTTGAAATCTACCCTAATCCAAGTCAGGGAGAAGTATTCATTAAAAATCAGAAAAAAGAAAAAATCTTCTTTACAATATATAATCCATTAGGTAAAATTATAGAGCTCAAGGAGAGTAGTTTAGCTACTGATTATATTGATTTAAGAAGTTATGAAGCTGGTGCATATATCATTGAAGCTAAAATGAATAATCAAATTAAGCAGTATAAAATTATCAAAAAGTAAAATTATACTCTAAACAAAAAGAGTGTCTATTTAATAGGCACTCTTTTTTTTGTTGTTAATTTTGTAATTTCAAATTATAGATATTTTCAAATATGAAACACATTGTGGTAATTGTAGCGGGTGGTGTAGGAAAACGAATGAATGCTTCTATACCTAAACAATTTTTAAAAATTGGACAAAAAACAATTCTTCAATATACCATTGATGTCTTTAAAAATATAACTGATAAATTGGTGTTGGTATTGCCTGATGATCAAATAAACACTTGGAAAACAATCTGTAATGAAAGTAAAAATGAAATTAACTATCCTATAATTCCAGGTGGTGAGGAACGTTTTTTTTCTGTAAAAAATGCGATTGATTATCTTTTTGAACAGCATGAATTAAGTGAGGTCATTATTTCTATTCACGATGGTGTAAGACCCTTAGTAACGGAACAAACCATAAAAAACACTTTTACTTTAGCTCAAGCAAAAGCCGCTGTAATACCAGTAGTTGCCTTAAAAGATTCTTTAAGAGAAGTAAAGGAGTTAGGGTCTGCGCATGTTGATAGAAATAAATATAAAAGTGTACAAACACCTCAAAGCTTTCAAGCTGAATTGCTTTACCAAGCTTATCAACAGCCTTTTTCTAATGTATTTACTGATGATGCAAGCGTGGTGGAAAACTTTGGTGTAGCTATTACCTGTACTCAAGGAAATGAGGAGAATATTAAAATAACAACACCGCTTGATTTAACATTAGCTAATATTCTTCTTCAAAAATAACACTATGCTGCAACATATCGTTTCAAGTTATTTTACAAAAAGAAATAAGCGAATAGAAAAAATATGGAATAACAGTGCTGATATTCAGAATGAAACATTATGTCAGCTACTAAAAAAAGGAAACCATACATTTTATGGTAAAAAACACCATTTTAATAAGGTTAAGAACTATAAAAGTTTTAAGAAATTTGTTCCCCTAACAAATTATGAAACCATTTCACCATACATCCAACAAGCTTACAAAGGAAATAAAGATGTTTTATGGCCGGGAAAAACATCTTGGTTTGCAAAATCTAGTGGTACTTCAAGTGGAAATAGTAAAATTATTCCTTTAACTAAACAAGCTTTATACCAAACCCACTATAAAGGAGGTCGAGATTTATTGGCTCGTTACCAGAAAAGTAATCCTAAAAGCAAACTGTACCTGGGGAAACACTTAATCTTAGGGGGGGCCAATACCATTAATCAATTTCAAGCTGATAGCTATTGTGGCGATTTATCATCTTTTATTGTAGATAATTTTCCTTTTTGGGTAGAGCGCAAACGCACCCCAAAAAAGGAAATTGCTTTATTAGATAATTGGGAGGAAAAAATTGAGAAACTTGCTCAAGCCACCATTCACGAAAATGTAGTTATTATTGCTGGTGTACCCAGCTGGACATTATTGTTATTACAACATATATTAGAAATTACAGGAAAATCAACGATTAAAGAAGTATGGCCTAATTTAGAGCTATTTATGCACGGAGGTATAAATTTCCAACCATATAAAAAACAATTTCAGCAAATTATAGGGAAAGACATAAACTATTACCAAAGTTATAACGCTACCGAAGGGTATTTTGGCTTACAAGCCAACAATACAGATGATGATATGTTGTTGATGCTTGATTACGGCATTTTTTATGAATTTATTCCTGTTAAAATATTCAAGCAATTTTCTACTCTAAATGACAAAAATATCAATCAATATATTTGTGCTATTGATAAGGTAGAAAAAAATATTGATTATGTGTTGATTATAACGACCAATACAGGTTTGTGGCGTTATGTGATTGGAGATACTGTTAAGTTTACCTCCATACTACCTTACAAGTTTATTGTAAGTGGTAGAATTACTCAATTTATAAATGCTTTTGGAGAAGAGTTAATCATTGAAAATGTTGAGCAGGCTATGGCAGCTACTTGCCAACAATTAAATGTAGAAATAATAGATTATACTGCGGCACCTATTTTATTAAATAATAAGCAAGCAGGCTTTCATCAATATGCCATTGAATTTAAAAAAAATCCAGAAAATATTCAGGAATTTGCTACTTTGTTAGATTATAACATCTGCCAATTGAATTCAGATTACCAAGCAAAACGTTCTCATCATCAAATGCTTAGTTGTTTACAAATAGTAATATTAACCAATAATACCTTTTATAATTACCTAAAAAAGGTAAATAAATTGGGTGGGCAGCATAAAACAATACGATTGAGTAACGATAGTACGTTTATTACTAAAATATTAAAAGAAACCCCATTATGTTAAAGCGTTTATTATTATTGTTTTTAGTAACCAGTAGCCTTTTTTGTATTAATGCACAAAATTGTATCAAGGTATTAGATATTCCCTTAAATGGTAAAGCCTATCTAAACGATTTAAGTAATATTTATATCACTAATAAAGACCAAATTTTTCAAATAAATACACAGGGAGACACCTTATTTAATTATAGTAATTTAAATAATGGTTATGTGGATTTATTAGATGTTACAAACCCCTATAAAATAAACGTTCTATATAGTAGTTATGGCTTGTTGCAAATTTTAGATAACCACTTGGGAGACCAAAATTACGGTGAACCAATTAATTTATATAATGGGAATATGATAGAGCCAATTTTGGTAACAAATGCACTTCAAAATAACTTATGGCTTTATGATAATGGTGATTATACTTTGTATAGATTACTGCAAGATGGGAGTGTTGATGTAAATACAACCAACCTGAATGTATTAATTGGTTTAACTGAAGAACCAAGTTACATGGGTAACTTTAACAATGAAATTTATTTGTATTGTAAGTCAGACAATGTATTATATGCTTTTGACTGGTATGGAAGCTTAATAAAAAAAGTAAAAATTCCTGAAAATGAAGTTTTTTTTAGTTACCAAAATCATTTTATATATTATTTAAATCAACAAGTTTTTTTATATAGTGATGCGTATGATACTAGTGAATTGCTATTTTCTATTCCAAAAGAAGAAGATCTAGAAGCTATAAAAAGTATTTCTTATAACGGAAAATATTTTATGATAACTACTAAAAACAATTTAAAACTATATCAAATAAAAAAAGAAAAATAAGCCTTTTTTTATTTTAAAAGCTTTATTTTTATTGGCTAAAAAACACATTTATGCACATAGCTATCGCAGGAAATATAGGTTCTGGAAAAACAACTTTAACCACATTATTGGCTAATCATTATAAATGGGAGCCTCAATTTGAAAGAATTGAAGAGAACCCTTATTTAAATGATTTTTATGAGGATATGCAGCGATGGTCTTTTAATTTACAAGTGTATTTTTTAAATCATCGATTTAATCAAATTATTGATATTAAAGAAAGTGGTAAAAGTGTTATTCAGGATAGAACGATTTATGAAGATGCCTATATTTTTGCACCCAACTTACATAGTATGGGCTTAATGACCAGCAGGGATTTTGAAAATTATTTTTCGTTGTTTAATTCTATTGATCGTTTAATAGGTGCACCTGATTTAATTATTTATTTACGATCTAGTGTAGGTACTTTGGTGGAGCATATACAAACGAGAGGACGTGAATATGAGCAAACTATTAATTTAGATTATTTAAAACGACTAAATGAACGTTACGAAGCCTGGGCAAGTACTTATGATAAAGGAAAATTGCTGATTATTGATGTGGATAATAACAACTTTAAAGGCGACAAAGAAGATTTAGGAAATATCATTAGAGATATTGATGCGGAGCTCCACGGCTTATTTTAAAAGGTAAGAGCCTGCATGCTTTAACTACTAAGTAAAAATACTTTATTTTATTGTTTTGTTTTTGTAACTTGCCTGATTGAAATCAGGCTTTTTCATGTAAAAGCTTTTTTTAATAAATTAAACTTTTATTTAATTATATATTTATGTTTAAATCATTTCAGAAAATATTTTTAATATGTTGTTTGGTGATGAGCTCTACAAGTGTTTTTTCACAAATTACAATAGATAATACTGCAACAGCTCAGCAAATGGTTGATTTATTAACTGGAGGTACTTTAACAGTTTCAAATGTAACTTTAGCAGGGGGTAACCAACAGAGCGCCTCTTTTACCACCAATGGAGCGTCAACCGCCGATTTAGGTTTTACGGAAGGTATTATGTTAACAACTGGTGTTGCAAGTTCTGTTAACGGTAATGCAGCCGGTGATGTATTAAACGCAACTCAACAAGATGAATCTGATGTTGATTTAGCTTCAAT
>CALTNV010000016.1 GCA_943845485.1 uncultured Flavobacteriales bacterium
TTAAAGCTTAAAATTGAGAATACTTATCATCTTACTGATTTAGAAGATTTATATTTACCATATAAAAGGAAAAAAAACACAAAGGCAGAAATTGCCAGAAATAATGGCCTAGAGCCTTTAGCTAAAATGATTATGAGTCAGAAAGATAGACTCAATCTTAACAATTTAGCAACTAAGTTTTTAACAAATAATATTAAATCTACTTCTTTAGCTCTAGAAGGTGCTGGTTATATTATTGCTGAGTGGATGAATGAAAATCAAAGTTTAAGAAAATCGTTAAGGTATTTATATAAAAGGAATGCTTTAGTTTCTTCAAAAATAGTAAAAGGGAAAGAAGAAGAGGGAGATAAGTACAAAGGATATTTTAGTTTTTCTGAGCAAATAAATAAAATAACATCTTATCGCGTTTTAGCTATTTTTAGGGGGGAAGAACAGAAAATATTAAGGGTTAAAATAACACCTGAACTAGAGGATGTGTTTATTTTAATGGAGAAGTATTTTATTAAATCTCAAGATGAGGTTAGAAACTATTTAAAAGAGGTTATTAAAGATGCTTATAAAAGGTTGCTTCATCCGTCTATAGAAACGGAAATAAGAAAAGAGTTAAAAGAAAAAGCTGATGAAGATAGCATCAAGATTTTTGGAGCCAATTTAAAACAATTGCTAATGACTTCTCCGCTTGGTGGGAAAAGAATTTTAGCTATTGATCCTGGTTTTAGAACAGGTTGTAAAGTAGTTTGCTTAGATGAATATGGAAATTTATTAAATAATGCTACTTTAATGATGCATACCGGAAGTAGAGATGATAAAACTTTAGCCAGAAAAAAACTTTCTACTTTAGCAGAACAATATATAATAGAAGCTATTGCTGTAGGAAATGGAACTGCTGGTAGAGAAACAGAAAATTTTGTTAAAAAAACTGCTTTTAGGTATCCTGTAGATGTATTTATAGTGAATGAAAATGGAGCCTCTATTTATTCAGCTAGTAACATAGGTAGAGAAGAGTTTCCTAAATTTGATGTAACAGTAAGAGGGGCTGTTTCAATAGGACGAAGATTAATGGATCCCTTGTCAGAGTTGGTTAAAATAGATCCTAAATCACTAGGAGTAGGACAATATCAACATGATGTAAATCAAAACTTACTTCATAAAAGATTAACAGAAATAGTTGAAATTTGTGTAAATAATGTTGGAGTTAATTTAAACACGGCTAGTAAATACTTATTGCAGTATGTTTCAGGAATAGGAGAAAAAACAGCTGAAAATATTGTTAATTTCAGGAGAGATAATAATGGTTTTTCATCAAGATCTCAGCTTTTAAAAGTCAAAGGAATTGGAGCTAAGGCTTATGAACAGGCAGTAGGTTTTTTAAGGTTAGAAGAGTCTTCAGAACCTTTAGATAATACCTCAATTCATCCAGAAAATTACGGGTTAGTTTATTTAATCGAAAAGAACTTAAACGTTGATGTAAAATCATTATTCGGAAATACTGAACTGTTAAACAACGTTGATGCAAAACAATATATAACCGATGATATTGGAGAAGTTACTATTTTAGATACTTTAAAAGTATTAGAAAAACCTAATGATGATCCAAGAACCAAAATTGTGAAGTTTTCATTCTCTCCTGATTTAGCAGAAATTAAAGATGTTAAAATAGGGATGTCTTTACCTGGTATTGTAGAAAATATAACAAATTTTGGTGCTTTTATTAATATAGGAATAAAAGAAAAAGGATTGGTTCATATTTCTCAAATATGTGATAAGTTTATTTCAAATCCAGCAGAAGAACTTCATATAAACCAATATGTTAGAGCTAAAGTTATTGATGTAGACTATACTAGAAAAAGAATTCAATTATCATTAAAAGAAAAGTAAATATGATTATCTTCACTTTTGTAAACTAAATTATTAATAATTACGTTAACAAGTTACAATAAAACTAAACTTTATTAGATGTTTAACAGATTAGTTATTTTCTTTTTTTTATCATCTTCAATGTCATTATTCTCTCAGGTTGATGCTGATAAAGCTTTTCCTGTGTTAAATGTTAAAATGATGGCAAGAGAAGTTGGTTTAGGGGGGAATGCTTTGGCATTGCCGTCTGAAGATTTAGAACTTAGAGCTACCAACCCATCTTTACTAAATGAGCAATATCATGACAAAGCTGTATTTGGATATCAAAACTATTTAAGTTCTGTAAATAATAGCTATGCGGGTTATGCAAGAACCTTTGATAGTATTGGTACTTTTTCAGCATTTATTAGATCCGTTAACTATGGGGATTTTGATAAAATAGATGAATTTGAAGTTGATCAAGGTACATTTAAAGCTAATGATCTATTATTTACTATTGGTTACGGAACAGAAATTTACGACTCTGTTTTATTTTTTGGAGCAAACTTAAACTTCATTAATTCAACCTATGATGATTTGAGTTCTTTTGGTATATCAACTGACTTAATGTTAACATATTTTTCTTTTGATAATGGTTTTTCTTCAGCTTTAGTTCTAAAGAATATTGGTTATCAATTAAAAAGCTTTTACCCTAATGAAAGAAGTTCATTACCTTTTCAAATGGATTTTGCAATTTATAAAGATTTAAAGCACGCACCTTTCAGATTTCATTTTGTTTATGAGAATATTCAACAATTTGATTTGTATCAAGAAGACCCTAATAAAAAAGTAGAAATAGACCCTTTTACAGGAGAGGAAATAGACAACTCTGTTAGTTTTGGAAATCAGTTATTAAGACACGTTGTGATTGGTACTGAAATTAAACTAGGTAAAATAAGTTATTTCCAGTTAGGTTATAATTTCAGAAGAGCAATTGAGTTGGCCTATGATGAACGAAACGGAATGTCTGGATTTACTTTTGGTTTAGGATTACAAATAAAAAAAATTGGTATCTCTTATGCATATGCTAATTATGCTAAAGGTTTTTTGGCTAATTCAGTATCCTTAAAATTAGATTAAAAACTTTTACCGTAAAATAAATAATTAGTGTTTAAAAAGGTAGTTTGTTTTTTAGTTTATTTTTTTATTCTTG
>CALTNV010000017.1 GCA_943845485.1 uncultured Flavobacteriales bacterium
GCAAAAGGAGAGTTAGATATCCACATCTTAGCACCATTTAAAAGATAATGGTCACCCATGTCTTTAAAATTTGTTACCATACCACTAGGGTTTGATCCGTGATCTGGTTCGGTTAAACCAAAACAACCAATCATTTCACCAGAAGCTAATTTTGGTAAGTATTTTTGTTTTTGTTCCTCTGTACCAAATTTCCAAATAGGGTACATAACTAAAGAACTTTGAACTGAAGATGTAGATCTTAATCCTGAATCTCCTCTTTCTAGCTCTTGCATAATTAAACCATATGAAATTTGGTCTAATCCTGCTCCTCCATATTCTTCTGGAATATAAGGACCGAATCCACCAATCCCAGCTAAACCCGGTATAACCTGCTTAGGAAATGTAGCTTTTTCGTAGTATTCTTCTATAATTGGAGAGATTTCTTTCTTAACCCATGCGCGGGCTGAATCTCTTACTAATTTGTGTTCTTCAGTTAATAAGTCATCTAACTGATAATAATCTGGTGCAACAAATTGATCTATTCTTCCTGACATATTTTTTATCTTAAATAAATTCTTTGCAAATTTACAACATTGTTAGCATTGTTTCAAATCATTAGTGTTTTGAATTAAGGAAATTTGATGTTTTTTATAGCTAATTTCATTATGATATGTAAAGTTTTATGATAGATAAATTAATTACTGAAATTCCTGAAGGTATTGCAATAAACAATAGTTTGTTTTTTTTTGTGTTATGTGGTCTTCTTTTTTGGGGAGCTTATATAAGAATTGATTTTAATCAAAGATTTGTTTTGGTAACCAGAGGTTTTGTTTTTGAACGTTATTTTAATCAATTATTAAAAATTGATAAATTAAATAAACACACAAGTTCTTTCTTTTTTAATTTGAATTATATTTTAAATATTTCTTTTTTTGTTTTAAATCTGTTGGTTTTCTTTGGTTTTCCAGCTCAATTTCATTTCGACTATTATTATTTTATACTTTTTTTTACCATCGTGATTTTTTTTAAAAAAATCATAAAGGATTTTTTGTCTAATTTAATTTTTTATCGATTATTTAGAGACTTGAAATTAAATCAATCTCTATATTATCAAAATGCTGGTATAGTCTTGCTCTTTATTAATTTTACTTACGTTTTATCTTACAGTGTTTATCATTCAAAAATTATCCTTTTTGGATTAAGCTCTATGATTATTCTATTCTTATTTAAAACTTTTCGAGAGGTTGTTTTGTCTGTTAAAAATAAAATTTCAATATTTTATATTATTTTGTATCTTTGCGCTTTAGAAATTATACCCTTGTTAGTTATTTATCGTTTTTTATCGAATGATTAAATGCTAATTTAATTACTTACTTAAATACTGAATGTTGTGAAAGTTAAAACTATTCTAGTATCTCAGCCAAAACCCGCATCTGATAAATCTCCTTATTTCAGTTTGGCTGAAAAATATAAATTAAAAATTGATTTTAGACCTTTTGTTCATATAGAGGGGGTACCTGCTAAAGAATTCAAAAGCTTTAAGGTTAATATGGATGATTTTACAGCTATTATTCTTACAAGTAGAAATGCTGTTGATCATTTTTTTAGAATTTGTGAAGAGTTAAAAATTGCAATTAGCTCTGATTGGAAATATTTCTGTATTTCAGAAAGTACGGCTTTATATTTACAAAAATATATCACCTATAGAAAGAGGAAAGTATTTATTGGAAAGCAAGTTTTTTCAGACTTATTACCTCTAATAATAAAACATGAGGATGAGAGGTTTCTTTTACCTTGTTCAGATATGTTAAAAGGTAGTATTCCAGAAAAATTGGGTGCTAACAATGTTTCTTATGAAAAGGCTGTTTTATATAGAACCGTAGCTAGTGATTTGTCTGATTTAGAAAATGTAAAATATGATATGTTGGTGTTTTTTAGTCCAACAGGAATACATTCTTTATTTAAAAACTTTCCAGAATTTAAGCAAGATAAAACTTTAATTGCTTGTTATGGACCTACAACGACAAAAGCTGCAGAAGATTATGGTTTAGTTGTTAATATTCCTGCTCCTCAGCCTGAAGCTCCATCAATGACTATGGCTATTGAAGGTTATGTAAAAAAATAATCTTAAGATGTTATAATTAGAGTATGTTCTAAAATATTATGCAAAAAAAAACCTCCATTATGGAGGCTTTTTTTTGCATAATATTTTAGGTTTACATCATACCTGGCATTCCTCCTCCCATTGGAGGTATTGGAGCTGCATTCTCATCTATCTTGTCAGCTATTACTACTTCTGTAGTTAATAACATTGAAGCTATAGATGCTGCATTTTCAATTGCTATTCTTGTAACTTTAGTAGGATCTATAACACCTGCAGCAAGTAAATTTTCATAAATATCTGTTCTTGCATTATATCCAAAATCAGCTTCACCTTCTTTTACTTTTTGAACCACTACAGAGCCTTCTCCTCCTGCATTTGCAATAATTCTTCTTAAAGGTTCTTCAATTGCCCTTTTTACAATTGCAATACCAGTTGTTTCGTCTTCATTATCTCCATTAAGATCCTTTAATCCTTCAATTGCTCTTATAAATGCAATACCTCCTCCAGGAACGATACCTTCTTCTACAGCTGCTCTAGTAGCTGCTAAAGCATCATCAACTCTATCTTTCTTTTCTTTCATTTCTACTTCAGTAGCTGCACCAACATATAGTACTGCAACGCCACCAGCAAGCTTAGCTAGTCTTTCTTGAAGTTTTTCTTTATCGTAATCAGAAGTCGTTGCTTCAAGTTGTGCTTTAATTTGGTTTACTCTTGCTTGAATTTGATCTTTGTTTCCTGAACCATTTACAATTGTTGTGTTGTCTTTGTCAATTTCTACTTTTTCAGCAGTCCCTAACATATCAATCGTTGCATTCTCTAGTGTATAACCACTTTCTTCAGAAATTACAGTACCACCTGTTAAAATAGCAATGTCTTCAAGCATTGATTTTCTTCTATCTCCAAAACCTGGAGCTTTAACAGCCGCAACTTTTAAACCTCCTTTTAATCTATTAACAACTAATGCCGTTAAAGCAGTTCCTTCAACATCCTCAGCGATGATAACTAAACCTCTTCCTGATTGAGCTACGGGCTCTAATAAAGGAAGTAAATCATTTAAATTTACTATCTTTTTATCATGAACTAAAATATATGGGTTTTCAAGTTCAGCAATCATTTTTTCTGTATCAGTAACAAAATAAGGGGATAGGTACCCTCTGTCAAACTGCATACCTTCAACCGTTTTAACTTCAGTTTCCGTACTTTTTGCTTCTTCAACCGTAATAACGCCATCATTACCAACAACTTTCATTGCTTCGGCAATTAAACTCCCAATTGTTTCGTCATTGTTAGCTGATATACTCGCTACTTGTTTAATTTTATCATTATCAGACCCAACTTCTTGAGATATTTCTTTTAAGTGATTAACAACAACTTTAACAGCTTTGTCAATTCCTCTTTTTAAATCCATAGGATTAGCTCCAGCAGTTACATTTTTTAATCCAGTTGTGATAATTGCTTGTGCTAATACTGTAGCTGTTGTAGTTCCATCTCCAGCAATATCAGCTGTTTTAGAAGCAACTTCTTTTACCATTTGGGCTCCCATATTTTCAATAGGATCCTCTAATTCAACTTCTTTAGCTACTGTAACTCCATCTTTTGTAATATGTGGGGCTCCAAATTTTTTGTCAATTACTACATTCCTTCCTTTAGGTCCTAGTGTTACTTTAACTGCGTTTGCTAATGTATCTACTCCTTTTTTTAATCTGTCTCTCGATTCAGTATTAAATATAATTTCTTTTGCCATTTTTTTTAAATTTTAACCAATAATTCCAAAAATATCTGATTCTCTCATCATTAAGTACTTGTTTCCTTCAATAACAATTTCAGTACCTGCATATTGTCCATATACAATTTGATCACCAATTTTAACAGTAATTGGGTTTTCTGATGTTCCATTCCCTGTTGCTACAACCTCACCTTGAAGAGGTTTTTCCTTTGCTGTATCAGGAATAATTAATCCTCCTGCAGTTTTTTGCTCTGCTGGTGCAGTTTTTACCAAAACTCTATCGTTTAAAGGTTTGAATTTTACTGACATAATTTATGTTTTTAGTTAGTTTTTAATTGTAATAAGCTTAAGCTAAATTTATGCCAAAGCATTTAATTATGAAATATTGTCAATTTTATATACAAAAAAATGTCAGTGTAAATTTTTACACTGACATTTTTTTGTATATAATTTATTTCTATTCTTTAGTTAATAGGTAATTCTGTATCTACTGAAGACGCTACTTTAGTTTCAGATTTAAATACTGATGTTAATAAACAAAGAACTACAATTGTAATTGCTAATGTCCAAGTAGCTTTTTCTAAAAAGTCAGCAGTTTTTTGTACTCCTCCAATTTGGTTACCCGCTGAAAACCCTGATGATAATCCACCTTCTTTAGGGTTTTGTATCAAGATAATACCTGCTAATAATATTGAGCAGATAACGATTAAAATTGTGATAAGCGTAACAGCCATAATTTATTTTTTATTTAATTTATTATTTAATTCTTTAATTTTTTCTGCAAAGTAAGTATTTTTTTGCGGAATTTTCAAAATAAGTTGATTATATATCTCAATTGCTTTTTTATAATTGCCTTGTTTCTCTAATATTTTAGCAAATGTTTCAGTATACATACTAGTGTCTTCTTGTAAACTTTCTTTTGCAGCTTTAGTTGGGGTGTATATGTTTTTTTTTATTCTATTTATTTTAGGGTTATTTTTTATAAATGTTGATATCATGTCATTTTCTTCTGAAGTATTTTCTAACTCTTCAAGTTCAAATGGAGTAGAAATATTGATGTTATGATGTAGTATGTTTTTTTCTAAATTAGAAAGTTCTTTTTCTTTGTTTATTTTAAAAGAATTCAATTTTAGCTTATCAAATGATATTTGTTCTATGTTTTTTTGTAAAAAAATATAGACATTTTTTCTGTTATTTATTTTATAGACAACAGTTTCTAATGCATCTTTAAATATCTGTTCGTTAAATTTTTTAGCTGTTTTTAAGTGTAAAAGCTGAATTAATTGAAAATACGGATATTTTAATGCGAGCTTTTTTATCTCAGCATAATCCTCAAAATGAAGTTTATTGATATTTTCTAACCAATATGTTAATTTTTCAACTTTCATATATTTATATTACCACTCCCCAAAAGCTTCGTCAAATATTTTTTGATTTATTTGTTCTGCAATTGCTAAAATTAATTCATTTTCTATATCTAATAACGAGGCGTCTGAGTCAAATAATTCCATAGCTGTAAAACTTTTTTCAAAATTATCCTTTTCATTATTTGTATTACTATAATTAACCTTTACGGTAATAGTTAATTTATTTTGTGCTGCTTCATCATTACTTTGTAGTCCTGCATTACTAACAATGTAGTTTGTTATTGTACCTGTAAAAACAAGATCTGAATAATTATCTCCTGTGTTAAGTCGTGATTGAGATAAAATAAGTGTTTTTAAATTCTCTGATATGATTTGACTTGTTAGCGGGGATGCTTGAGAGGCGATAGAGCTAAAATTTTCTACATAAAAAGTATTTGCATCTTCAGGGATGCTTCCAATGTTTCCTAAGTTATATTGTACTTTACAAGAAACGATAAGTAAGGTAGATAATATAAATGTGTATGCTATTTTCTTTTTCATTGTTTAGTGAATATCAAATTCTTTTATTTTTCTATAAAGAGTTCTTTCAGAAATCCCTAATTCCTTTGCTGCATATTTACGCTTTCCTTGGTGTTTTCTTAATGCTTTTTTTATTAGTTCTTTTTCTTTTTCTTCTATACTCAAGCTTTCCTCAACTTCAACATGTTTTTGTATGTCTTTTGAGTTTATATATTCATTTTCCTTTGGTTTGTTTTCTAGGTATAATGCTTGCTTTGTATATGAAGGTTTTTGTTCTTGATAAATTTCTTTTTCTAAATTGTTTGATGTGTTTGTTTTTGTTAAACCGTATAGAAGGGTGTTTTTTATATCAAGTAAATCTTTTTTTAATTCCAATATCATTTTAAACATCTCGTTATAATTAAAATTTTGAGTGTTTTGATATTCTTGTTCACTATTTGTTTCTGTATCTTTTTTATCTACTAAAACAGGGAGGTTGTTTTTATTTGTGTGTGGAAGATACTTTAACAAAATATTAGGTGTTATATCTCTAGTTTTTTCAATAACAGAAATTTGTTCAACAACATTTTTCAATTGCCTAATATTACCCGGCCAATTATAATTTTTAATGATATCAAAACTTGCCTCATTAAGTTTGATTGTAGGCATGGAGTTTTTTTCTGAAAAATCAGTAGCAAACTTTCTAAATAATAGTAATATATCATCTCCTCTTTCTCTTAGTGGAGGCAATGAAACAGGAACTGTATTTAGTCTGTAATACAAGTCTTCTCTAAATTTTCCTTTTTCAACTTCTTTTTTTAGATATCTATGTGATGCTCCAATAATTCGAACATTTGTTTTTTGTATCTTAGAAGAACCTACTTTTATGTATTCTCCTGATTCTAATACTCTTAAAAGTTTTACTTGCGTTTTTAATGGTAACTCAGCAATTTCGTCAAGGAAAATCGTCCCTCCATCAGCAACTTCAAAATACCCTTTTCTACTTTCAGAAGCACCCGTAAAAGCACCCTTCTCGTGTCCAAACAATTCTGAATCAATTGTACCTTCAGGGATAGCTCCACAATTAATAGCAATATACTCTTTATGTTTTCTGTGACCTAATTGGTGAATAATTTGTGGTAAAACTTCTTTTCCCGTTCCACTTTCTCCGGTAATTAGTACTGATATATCAATAGGGGCAACCTGAACACATATTTCTATAGCTCTATTTAAATCTTTATTATTTCCAATAATTCCAAATCTCTGTTTAACACCTTGTAAAGTCATTTAAAAAATATTAATATTATTATGAAATGATTTTTCCTTTTAATGTTGCAGATGAGCAATCATGGATTTTTACATTTACATAGTCTCCTATAATTGAATCTTCTTTATCAAAAATCACCATTTTATTTTGGTCATTTCTTCCGTGATATTGTTGGTCAGATTTTTTTGAAACTCCTTCAACTAATACTTCAAATGTTTTTCCAATATCATTTTGATTAGAATTTAATGCATTTTTATTTACAACATTAATAATTTCTGTTAACCTTCTGCTTTTAACTTCTTCAGGTACATCATCTTCAAATTTCCTTTCTGCTAATGTTTTCGGTCTTTCTGAATATTTGTAATTAAAGACAAATGTAAATTTCACCTCTTCAATTAATGTTAAAGTATCATTATGTTGTTCTTCTGTTTCACCACAAAATCCAGTTATAATATCAGATGAAATAGTACAGCCTGGAATAATTTCGTTTATGGCTCTAATTCTATCTAAATACCATTCTCTAGTATATCCTCTATTCATTTTCTTTAAAATCTCAGAATTTCCTGATTGGACGGGTAGATGTATGAAGTTACAAATATTATCGTATTTAGCTATCACTCTTAGCACATCATCCGTCATATCTTTAGGGTGTGACGTAGAGAATCTTATTCTTAATTTAGGATTTGCTATAGCTACTTTTTCAAGTAGTTGAGAGAAATTTACTGTTTCTTTGTTTGTATCTTTAATCTCTCCTTTTGCTGTAATATTCCATCTATATGAATCGACGTTCTGCCCCAATAAGGTGATTTCTCTGATACCTTCTTGATATAGATATTTTGCTTCGTGAACAATTGTTTCAGGATCTCTACTTCTTTCTCTGCCTCTTGTGAATGGTACTACACAAAAAGAACACATGTTGTCACATCCTCTCATAATAGAGACAAAAGCAGTAACACCGTTAGAGTTTAGTCTTATCGGACTTATTTCAGAATAAGTCTCTTCTCTTGATAATAGTACATTAACAGCCTTTTGCCCACCAGTAACCTCCTTAATTAAAGATGGTAAATCTCTGTATGCATCCGGCCCTACTATTAAATCAACTATTTTTTCTTCTTCAAGTAGGTCTGCTTTTAACCTTTCGGCCATACATCCCATTATCCCTATTATTAACCCCTTTTTACGTTTTTTGATACCATTAAAATGTACAAGCCTATTTCTTACTGTTTGTTCGGCTTTATCTCTTATAGAACAGGTGTTTATTAAAATCAGATTTGCTTCATCAAAATTTTTGGTGATTCCATAATCTTCTTTATTTAATATAGAGGCAACAATTTCACTATCGGAAAAATTCATTTGACATCCATAGCTTTCTATGTATGCATATTTGTTATAGGTTTTTGGTGCTTGCTTTAATAACGTTGCTTCTCCTTGTCTATCCTCTATTATAATTTTACGTTCAGTAGTTTCCATGTTCCTATTCCTTTATTATATACTTTGCTAAATTTTCAGCCTAAAAATTATGTTTGTAAAGGTAGTTAAAAATACATATTATGACAATGTGGCATAAATAAAACTTCTTCTTTTTTTGTATTTTCAATATAAAATCATTTTACTTTGTGGTTTTACAATTTTAAGAAATGTAATATATGGCTAAGAATTTAGTAATCGTTGAGTCACCTGCAAAAGCTTCTACAATAGAAAAATATCTAGGAAAAGATTATATAGTAAAGTCTAGTTTTGGACATGTTAGAGATTTAGCTTCCAAAGGTTTAGCAATTGATGTTGAAAACGAATTTCAACCAAATTATGAAATCTCTGCTGATAAAAAGAAGTTAGTTACTGAACTTAAAAAGCTTTCTAAAGAAGCTGATATTGTTTGGTTAGCAACGGATGAGGATCGTGAAGGAGAGGCGATATCTTGGCATCTTAAAGAAGCATTAAAGTTAAAAGATGATAAAACCAAGAGGATTACATTTAATGAAATTACTGAAAAAGCAATTACTTCTGCAATCAAAAATCCTCGAGATATTGATTATAATTTGGTAGATGCTCAGCAGGCCCGAAGAGTTTTAGATAGATTAGTTGGTTTCGAGCTATCTCCTGTTTTATGGAGAAAGGTTAAGCCTTCTTTAAGTGCTGGTAGGGTTCAGAGTGTTACAGTAAGGTTGGTTGTTGAGAGAGAAAGAGATATTGAAGCTTTTGTTCCAGAAACTTATTATAAGATAATAGGGGATTTTGATGTAGAAGGAAGGTCTTTAAAAGCTGATTACAATACTAAAATAAAAAGCAATGAAGAAGTACAGACTATTTTTTCTGCTTTAAAAAACAATGATAAATATTCTGTTTCAAAGTTAGAAACAAAACCTTTCAAAAGAAAACCTTCTGCTCCTTTTACTACTTCTACGCTTCAACAAGAAGCAAGTAGGAAAATAGGCTTCTCTCCATCAAAAACAATGATGGTAGCCCAAAGACTTTATGAATCAGGTGCGATTACATATATGAGAACAGATTCTGTTCATTTGTCTGATTTTGCTATGGAAGGAATAAAGAATGAAGTAAATGAAGTTTTTGGTAGTAAATATTATAAATCTCGTTCTTTTAGTGTTAAAAGTAAGGGCGCTCAAGAAGCTCATGAGGCTATTAGACCGACAAATTTTGCAGTTACCGAGGTTGATAGCTCTGAGAATGAT
>CALTNV010000018.1 GCA_943845485.1 uncultured Flavobacteriales bacterium
CAGGAGATGATTTTGATAATAATAATTTGGATTTAAAAAAAGAGATTTTAAACCCTGTAGATTCTATTCCTAAAGAAGAGATAATTAATGATGATAGTGATCAAGTAGAAGAATTAGAGGAAGAGCTGGTTGTGAAAGTTGTTGAAAATGAATATATTAATAAAAAAACTAATATGACAACAACTCCAGAAACAAAGAAAAAAAGATTCAAAGCTTTGCCAATAATTATTATTGTTTTAATTATTTGGGCAATATTAATGGTAGTAGGATATTTAAACTTTGATAAATTCTTTCCAGAAAATCAAGAGGTTAATTCTGCAGTTCAAATTAATGAAGTTATAGTTGAAAAAGATACTGTTTTATCAGAGGTGGTTGAAGAAGAGTTTGATAATACATTATCTATTGATGATTTGACATTAATATCAGGTAAGTACTACATTATAGCAGGAGTATTTTCTAGCTACGAAAATGCAGAAGCATTACTGTATCATGTTAAAGATTTTTATGAAATTAACTCCGTTGAATACAGTGGTGTAAAAGATGGCAATTATGTTGTTTCATTTCAAGTATTTGATGATAAGCAAGAAGCTTTAGAAAAACTTTTAGAGTATAGACAAATTGAACCTAAAGCTTGGTTACATCATGCTAGATAATACTTTGAAAATTAAACATAAAAAAACCAACTTAATTTAAGTTGGTTTTTTTATGTTTAATTTAATATTAAATGGCAATTACTAGTCCACCAGTAAAATCTCCTTGAATTAATGTAGCTGTTGAACTTACACCACTACCACATCCGCCACCACCGCAGCTTACAAAAATACCGTTAAAGTACATAGGCATTAAAAACCTTCCTTGGGCTCTTAAAGCTATTCTTTTAGATAAAAAAACTTTCACACCTAAATTGACACCCATTGCAAATTGAACACTACTTTTATATGATTTATTATCATAACTAAAACTTGCAGCACCAAAACTTAATCCAGTAAGACCTAATACTTTTTCATTTCCTAAAACATGCTCTTGCGTAGCACCTAATAAAAAGAAATCTGTAGTTCCTTTTGATCTAATTTCTTCTGATCCAAAACCGTAACCAGAGTATGGATAAAAAACATAATCTGTTTTAATTTGAGACCAAGTAAATTCAACAATAGTATGTGGCCTTATTTTTACTCCTAAAATAGCACCCCAATTTTGCCCATCTTCTGCTTTATATTTGCCTTCATAAAAGCTAATAGTTCCGCTTGTTTGGTAACCTGTAAAAGCTGTTAATTCAATTTTAGTTTCTGAGTTAGAATCTTGTGCATTACCTATTATAGTAAATAAACCAATTGATAGTGATAGTAGTAGTTTTTTCATTTTTTTGAAGTTTAAGTTGTATTTTTATTCAATATTACATCATATTGATATAATATCAAAACAAAAATTAAATATTAAATTACTAGCTAAATGAGTGAAAATTTTAAAAAAGATGCTTAAACACAACTTGATTGTTTTCCTTGGAGGTGCTAGTTATGGTGTCTTAGCTGTAATTGTTAAATTAGCCTATGATGCGGGATACTCTTTTCAGTCAGTTACTTTTAGTCAAGTTTGTTACGGAGCTATTTTGTTGTGGTTGATTACATTAATCACCAAAAGAAGGAAAGAGGATTTTTCAATTAAAAAAATTGTAGGTTTAATTTTTGTTTCTGGTATACCTTATGGTGCTTGTGGATTAGCTTACTATTATTCGTTACAATATTTACCAGCATCATTTGCTATTTTACTTTTATTTCAATTTAGTTGGATGGTTGTTTTAATTGAAGCTTTTATTAAAAAAGAGTTTCCTGAATGGTATAAGGTTTTAAGTGTTATCATTCTGTTAGGTGGAACTTTATTAGCGAGTGGTCTTTTATTCAATGATATCTCTTACAATGTTACAGGGGTTATTTTAGGTTTATTAGCCGGATTTTCTTATGCTGTTTTTATTATTTCTAATGGAAGAGTAGGTAAAGGGGTATCAACATCTCTATCAAGTGCTTTAAAAGTTTCAGGCTCTTTAATTTTAGTTTCATTTGTATCCTTAAATACGAATAGCTTAGCTGATATGTTTAGTGTTGGAATGCTACCCTATTCAATTCCTTTAGCTTTATTTGGTGCTGTTATTCCTCCATTTTTATTTTCTTACTCGATACCTAGAATAGATATTGGAGTAGCGTCAATTTTAAGTTCTTCAGAACTACCAATTTCAATTATATTATCTTCTATTTTTTTAAATGAAAAAGTTACCATTGTTCAATGGTTTGGCATTGTACTAATTATTTTTGCAATTGTTTTACCTTCTGTTTATAAATCATCTTTAACTAAAAAATAATGTCATTGTTTATAAAAGATTTAATTCAATATTATGAGTTTGAAATTAAACAACTTTCTTTGAAAACTCAAACAGAGGTTAGTTTAGGTTTTTTAAGTTTAAATTATGGACCTTTCGATCAAATCTTTTATAAGTTTAGGGTTTTAGGTAAGCATCAGCTATCAAAATCAGATTATATTTTAATTCATCTTGAAGATATTGATCTAGAGGGAATAGTATATCAATTAAATAATGATGAACAAACAATTATTATATCCTCTAAAAAAGAATATTCTTTATCTAATCAAGTTAATTATTCAGCAAAAAAAATAAACGATTATTATAGTTATAATAAAATTATTGATGAATTAAATTTTTTAAATAAACAATCTATTTCTGAAAAAATTAATAACTATAAATTCATTAACTCCTCAATACATAACCTTACTTCAATAGATAGTATTGAATTGAATAATTTTCAAAAGTATGCAATCAATAATAGTTTTAATGATGATTTATTAAGTATTATCCACGGACCTCCAGGAACAGGAAAAACATATACTTTATCTTACCTAATCAATCATTATAAAAAACATCAACAAAAAGTATTAGCTTGTGCACCAACGAATGTGGCTACTGATAATTTAGCTTTAGCTTGTATAAAAAAGGGCTTAAATGTTACTAGAATTGGTGTTTCAGAAAAAATATCAGTAGAAGTATCTGCATCGTTTATTGATTATAAAATTAAAAATCATAAAGATTATAAAGTTATTGAAGCTGGATTAAAACAAATGTTAAAGCTTACTGATACTGCTTTTAAATTTGTAAGAACTTTAACTCCTGAAAAAAGAGAAGAGAGATTAAATGCTAGAAAAGACTTGAAGAACTTAAGAAAAGAATTAAGGTGTTTTGAAAAACAAATATTTAATGAAATTATTGAACAAAGTGATGTCATTTGTTCAACACCCATTAGTAGTTTTTCTAAAATATTAAGAGATATTAAGTTTGATGTTGTAGTATTAGATGAAGCATCTCAAGCAACAGTTGGTATGTCAGTTATATTATGGAATAAAGCACCAAAAATAATATTAGCTGGAGATCATAAGCAATTACCACCATTTATTAATTCAAAAAGTAAAAGTAGTTTATTTGATATTAGTTTTATGGATTTTGCTATTAAAAAAGGGAAAGTTTCTGAATTACTTAGTAATCAATATAGAATGGAAGGTAATATTATGAATTTTTCTAACCAAAAATTTTATAATTCTACACTGATAAATTCAACAAAAGATACAGTATCAAATAATATAAAATTTATTGATACTGCAGGTACAGGTTTTAATGAAGATAAAGATCTTTATTCAGGATCGTATTTTAATGTTGGAGAAGGTGTGTTGATTAAAAAAATAATTGAGTCAGAAAATATTAATAAAAATGATTTGTTAATAATTACGCCATATTCAGCTCAAATGGAGTATCTAAAAAAAGAAATTTTAGATGTTAAAATAAATACAATAGATAGTGCACAGGGTAGTGAAGCTAAAGTTGTTATTCTTTCATTAGTTAGAAGTAATGAAAATGGTGAAATAGGATTTTTAAAAGATTATAGAAGGGTAAATGTAGCTTTAACAAGAGCAAAACAAAAGATGTTTGTTATTGGAGATAGCTCCTCAATAGCTAGCGATAAATTTTATCAAGATTATTTACGTTTTATTGAACAACAAGAGGCTTATAAAAGTGCTTTTGAATATGATATTTTTTAATAATGATGAATAAAGAGATTTTTAAACATATAGCAGAGATTTTAACTGTAAAAGAGTGGCAAATTGAAAAAACATTTGAGTTATTTGAAAATGGTGCAACAATACCTTTTGTAGCTCGATATAGAAAAGAACATACAGGTAATTTAGAAGATGTTGAGTTGATTAAAATTAAGGATGAACTAGAATATCAAAAACTAATTATTACTCGAAAAAAAAGTGTTTTAAAAGCAATTACAGAACAAGGTTTTTTAACCGAAGACTTAAAGCTTAAAATTGAGAATACTTATCATCTTACTGATTTAGAAGATTTATATTTACCATATAAAAGGAAAAAAAACACAAAGGCAGAAATTGCCAGAAATAATGGCCTAGAGCCTTTAGCTAAATTTTAAGATTGAGTCTATCTTTCTGACTCATAATCATTTTAGCTAAAGGCT